>PATX01000008.1 GCA_002713685.1 Opitutia bacterium
GTTGATAAATCGGGAAAAGTGGTTCGTCCGCCTCAAGATTTTATTGTCAGATCAAAAGGCTAAAGCAGAATTTGCCTGCAGGCTGAAATTTCAGTCTGAGTTTCTTGCTTTATTTACAACCTTTTCAGTAACTTGAGCAATTGAAAGATGATCGCAGTCAATGACAAGGTTAGCGCTAAGATATGTGTCCTTTCTTGAGTCACATATTCTTTGAATCTCCTGTCTTGGGTCCTTCACTTGCAGTAGGGGTCTGCTTCTATCATCCTTGAGTCGCTCAAAAATAATTTGAGGACTCGCCCATAGGCAAATGACAAGACCCTTCTGTTTTAATTTACTCAGGGTTCCATCAATTGTGCAAAGTCCTCCACCGCATGATATGACCGCATTTTTGTCTGGGTGACCGTTATTGATGAATTCTTGCTCCAGACTTCTAAACTCTTCTTCTCCATTATCGGTAAAAAGGGCATTCACGGATTTGCCGGTTTTTTTCTCAATTTCCAGGTCTGAATCAAAAAAGTTCATCTCGAGCTCCCTGGCGACTTGCTCTCCGATTGTAGACTTTCCTGAACCCATCATTCCGATTAGATAGATATTTGCAGTTTCGTTTATCATTAAAAAAGGTATTTATTATTGTTATCTCTATAAATCCTTGCGAACAAATTCTATTGTCTAAATAATAAGCTCATGAGCATCGATTCTAGTGAAGTTACCGTAAAGGGGGTTATGCCTACTTCAAACGGTTGTGCGATTTTTTTGGGTAATGACATTAAAACGTTTGTCATTTATGTGGATCCGGCAATCGGTAATGCAATCAATATGACCATGAATCAGGTTAAAAAAGAGAGGCCATTAACTCATGATCTGATTGGTCTGATACTTAAGGGGTTAGAAGCGTCAATCGAGAGGGTGCTTATTAATGATGTCGATGAAGGCACTTTTTTCGCAAGGATAATTCTTCGAATGGAAAATGAGTTGGGTAAGAAGATTATTGAATTGGATGCAAGACCCAGTGATTCAATCGTGCTAGCACTCCAAATGAAAAAGCCTATCTTTGTTGCCGATAAGGTTTTGGAAAATGTCGAGGATATGTCTGAAATATTAGAGCGTATACTTAAAAAACAAGATTAGTCTTTTTTATTTTAGTAGATGCATCTACATGCAGGAGGTGAGGGAATGTCCACTGCTCGAACTAAACTTGGTATAGGGGATTCATCAACTTGCCCTTCCGCGCTNGCCCCTATGCAGGATGTTACGGGCCTGCCCTTTATGAGTCTAGTTGCAGAAAGAGGTCCCCCCGACTTGTTTTTTACGGAATTCTTCAGAGTGCACGCAAATTCAAGACTTAGCCCCGCAATCCTCTCCTCCATAACTGAAAACCCAACCAATCGTCCAGTTTTTGCTCAAATTATTGGAGAAAATGTAGCTGATATAAACCGCACGATTTCCGATCTTAAGGAATATCCCGTTGCAGGTATTGACCTCAATATGGGATGCCCCGCACCTCGCGTTTACAAGAAAAATGTCGGCGGTGGTCTGTTGAAAGATCCTTCGAAAATCCAGCAAATTCTTCAGTCAATGCGCTCAATGATTGACGGCAATCTTACCGTCAAAATGAGAATTGGTTTTGAAGACGATCAGAATTTTGAAGAAATCCTGAAAATAATTTCAGGCAGTGGCGTGAACCTGCTAAGCATTCATGTTCGGACTGTAAAGGGAGGCTACAATTCTCCGCCTCAATACGAGTATGTTGATAAAGCTTTACAATTACTTGGAGACGATTGCCCAATCCTTGTTAATGGAAGTATTGAATCCGCAAGCGATGCCTGCCTATTGAAAGACAAGCTTGGTGTCATGGGCGTAATGATAGGAAGAGCTGCTATTAGGAATCCCTGGATTTTCAGGCAAATCAATGAATTTTCTCGAGGGGAGGGCATATTTATTCCAAGAAGAAAGGATTTGCACAGCTATTGCATGCAACTTTATAAAGTTCTACATAACCCGGGAATGGATGAGAGGAAAATGGTTTCAAGAATGAAGAAATTTCTNAATTATATAGGATCNGCCATAGGCGATGATGGTTGCTTTCTNAAGAGATTGAAAAGAGCAGCATTGAAGGATGAATTATTTTCTATTTTCGATGAACATCTTATGGATGGAGCGAGGTCTGAGCTCGAAATCCCTATCGACTCCGGTTTGGTAAGTTCCTCTGGGGTAGCATCCAGTTCTGGCTGTGAGTTTTAATTCATAAAATAAATGTGATTACTCTTAACTTGCGTAGATCGAGTGTAATAGAAATCGCTTGGGGGCTATTATCCTCCGGATTTTCCTTTTTTTTGCTCTATCTATCCCAACCTCCCGGGGACTTCCCTGAGGCAGCCTATTTTTTTCTATTACCTTTTCTTATTTGGATAAATTTTAAGCCTGAACAAAAATCGGTCCTGATAAGTTTATTTGTTACGGGTGTCATTTATCAAATATCTTTATTATTTTGGATAAGGCATGTTTCTTTGCCGGGACTTATTGCTGTGGCCATCATATTATCAAGCTACAATTTGCCTTGGTACATAGCAGCGAGGAAATTAGNACNAATTTTTACCACGGGTAGCTTCATCGTCCGTCTTGCCGTATTAATTGGACTGTCCTCCTTTTGGGTAGTAATTGAGTGGGCTAGGGGGCTGTTTTCTTTAGGGTTTCCATGGTGCCCATTGTCAGTTACTCAGTGGGAAAGGCCTGCACTACTACAACTNGTCCCTTATTTCGGAGGATTTATCGTATCCTTTTTTCTCATTCTCTTTAATCTCTGCCTTGTATCCTATTTGCATCATCTCCTTGTAAGAAGAACGAAGAGTAAGCATTCCGGCTATTTTTCAAATTTGTGCCCTGATTTCTATTTTTGCATGCTTTTCTTTCTGGTCATGCTTTCGCCATTATTTATTAAGTTCGATAAAACACGCTTATCTGGTCACGAAACTGAGGAATCGAACCTGCGTGTGGGTATTTGCCAACCTTACCTGAAGGACAAGTGGATATCTTCCAATGCACAAAAGAATAAAAACTTGTTAATTGAACAAACTAAACTAGTGGCACTTCAACGTCCGGATGTTATTTTTTGGCCTGAAGCATCTACGCCATTTGCTGTAAACGAAGATCGTGCTTGGGTTGAAGAGTTGTCTGCAGAAATTAACATTCCGCTGTTAATTGGTTCGGTGATCAAAAAAGATGAAGTAAGTTACAATAGCGTTGTGGCTATTTCTCCTTCATCCGGTTTGGGGCAGGAATTTTATGCCAAGCAAAAGCTGGTTCCCTTTGGCGAGTTTGTTCCATTCCCATTTGATTTAATACCAGGTATTCGAAGAATGGTAGGACCAGTGGGTGACTTTGGGACTGGAGTAAGATCTCAGAAGTTTTCATTTATGAACGAACAAAATCAGACTTTCAATATTTCCCCCTTGATCTGCTATGAGGATATATTTCCAAGTCTGGTTGCACCCTTGGAAAGAAAGCTGAATTCATGTATTTTCGTCACAACAAATGATGCTTGGTTTGGTGAGGAGGGGTGTGCTGAGCAGCACGCGGCTCACTCGGTCTTTAGGGCGCTGGAGTCGGGAATGCCTGTAATAAGGTGCGGGAATGCCGGGTGGTCTGGCTGGATATCACCAAAGGGAGTTATAGTCGAAGTACTGCAAGACGATCTTCAGGGAGTCTATTTCGCAGGTGCCAGTGTGTTTAATGTATCCTTTACGAGTAAATACGATAAAGCCCTCAATTTCCAAAAGTTACTTCCGTTACTTTGTGTAACTTTTTCTCTTTTTTGTTTTGCTTTTTCATTAAAGAAATTTAAAGAAAACTGAATGTCTGAAATAAATTATGACTATTTGATTTCTCAGATTCAAAGAGATCTCCCAACTTTACCCACGATTGTCAACGAATTGACTAATATCTTGGAGAACCCCAACTCATCAACCATGGCAGTTGAAGATGTAGTGAGGGGTGATCAAACAATGGCTGCAAAAATACTTCGCGTCTCAAACACAACATTCTTTCGAGGAGCAGGTGAAAGAGTGCGAGATGTCAACCAGGCGATAGGGGCCGTCGGCTTTGAGAAGGTTAAGGATGTAGTCCTGAATAATTCTGTTTTTAAGCTTTTCGGCGGAGGCAAAGAGGACGAGTTTAGTTTATCTGGTCTTTGGAAGCATAGCCTCGGCGTCGGTTCCATCGCAAGAGAGATTGCAAAATCATTGGGCAAGCCTTGGCACGAAACAGCCTACACTTGCGGGTTAGTTCATGACATTGGTAAGGTAGCGAGGTTCAAGCTGGATGAAGTGGATAATACGGATTATTTCCTCAAAGATTCAAAACTGGCAAAATCGAAGGATATAAATTTTTTCAAGGCGGAATTGGTAAACCAAAGTGTCAGGCACGATTACCTTGGGTATCTGTTATGTAAAAACTGGGGACTTTCCGCCTGGGTCGAAAGTGTTGTTATGTGGCATCATGAGAACCAAATTGATAAAAGAAGAGGAGTACCTTCCTCTGAAGCCAATTCACTTATAGACATAATTATTATTGCAAATTGGCTTGCTCAACACCACAAATTTGGGAATAGCGGTCACAATTCCCCCGAAATGCCCTCGGATGCACTTTTCCATCGCCTAAACCTGACAACTGATCATGTGCAGTTGCTGTCTGATCAATGCGTTGAAGTCCTCAAGGAAACTGAGGAATTTTGTGAGCTTTTAGATTGAGGTAAACCGCTTTTTTGCAGGTAATATTCATTAACCTTGCATTTTCCGTTGATTTCTTCAAAGGACATATGCTCCACATTATTTTAATTTATTTTTAACGATGGCTACTAAAATTGGTATTAATGGTTTCGGGCGTATTGGTCGCCTTGTATTTCGCGCACTTGTTGATCAAGGTTTACTTGGAAGTGAGTTTGAGGTTGTTGCAATCAACGACTTGGTTCCTTCCGACAACTTGGCATATCTTTTAAAATATGATTCCACTCAAGGCCGTTTTAACGGTACGGTTGAAGCTCCTACTAGCGATAGTCTTGTTGTAAATGGAAATACCATTAAGTGTCTTGCAGTAAGAGAGGGTCCATCTGCCCTGCCTTGGGGAGAGTTAGGTGTTGATATCGTCATTGAGTCAACTGGACTTTTTGTTCAAAAAGAGGCAGCTGAAGGTCATTTACAAGCTGGTGCCAAAAAGGTTATTATATCAGCACCTGCTAAGGGAGATGTAAAAACAGTAGTTCTTGGGGTAAACGATGAATCTCTAAGTGCTGATGATCATATCGTGTCCAATGCTTCATGTACGACTAATTGTTTGGCACCAATGGTAAAAGTTGTACTGGAAAACTTTGGTATTGCTGAAGGATTAATGACTACAGTGCACAGTTACACTGCTACGCAGAAGCCTGTTGACGCTCCCTCAGTGAAAGACTGGAAGGGTGGGCGTGGAGCTGCAATTAATATCATCCCATCAACCACCGGAGCAGCCAAGGCTGTTGGGTTGGTTCTTCCCGAAGTTCAGGGTAAGTTGACCGGCATGGCATTCCGTGTTCCTACGCCTACAGTATCTGTTGTTGATTTGACCGTGAAAACTGAGAAATCAACTTCCTATGAAGAAATCTGCCAAAAAATGAAGGAAGCTGCTTCAGGACCTCTTCAAGGCATCCTAGAATATACTGAAGATGAGGTTGTCTCCGCGGATTTCATACACTGCCCCGCTTCCTCTATTTTTGATGCCGGATCAGGTATTGGTTTAAGTGACACATTCTTTAAGTTAGTTTCCTGGTATGACAACGAATGGGGATACAGTAATCGCTGTGTAGACTTGCTTAAAAAGGTTTCCTCACACCTTTAATTTTTATAGTCCCCTTATTCCTTAAAAGCCAACTCCAATTATGGCTACTGTTAAGACAATTGATGACATAGATCTGCGTGGCAAAAAAACTCTTGTTAGAGTGGATTTTAATGTCCCGCTGGATTCAGATGGCACGGTCACGGATGAGACGAGAATAAATGCAGCTCTTCCAACAATCAAAAAATTGCATGAGAAAGGTGCGAAAATCATTCTCGCAAGTCACCTTGGCAGACCAAAGGGTGAAAGAAACCCTTCTATGAGTCTTTCCCCGGTTGCTCCTTTGCTAGCCAAAAAGCTAGGGCTTCCAGTTCTCTTTCTGGATGATTGCGTCGGTGAGCAGGTCAAGTCTGCTACTGAGGCATTACAAGACGGACAAATTGCACTCCTTGAAAACTTACGTTTTCATATAGGTGAAACAGAAAATGATTCCGTTTTCTCGGAGAATCTAGCCAGCCTTGCAGATGTTTTCGTAAATGATGCATTTGGTACAGCACACAGGGCTCATGCTTCGACTTTTGGGGTGCCCTCCATACTTAGTGAGAAGGTTTCAGGCTTCCTTATTGCCAAAGAGTTGGAATTTTTGGGTGAAAAGACGAGTAATCCTGCTCGTCCTTTTGTTGTGATTCTTGGTGGTGCAAAGGTGAGTGATAAAATTACAGTTATTGATAAGTTGCTTGATAAGGCAGACTCTATCATAATTGGAGGTGCAATGGCTTACACATTTGCTCTTGCAGCAGGAAAAAAAGTAGGGGAGAGCCTTTGCGAGCCAGATAAGGTCGATCTTGCCAAGAGTGCATTAATTAAAGCTGGAGAAAATGGCGTAAACTTCCTCTTGCCCGTTGATACTCTGATAACAGATAGCCTTGATTTCGGGGCTAAGGAAATTGGGGAATCCAAAATTGTAGAAGGGGATATACCCGATGGTTGGGAAGGAGTGGACATCGGTCCCAAGACTACAAAGCTTTACCAAGAAGCAATATCTGATGCTGGAACCATTTTATGGAATGGGCCTATGGGGGTCTTTGAAATCGAAGCATCAAGTAAAGGCACTTTTGCCGTTGCCAAGACTGTAGCCAAAAGCTCTGCAGTTTCGATAATCGGAGGAGGCGATAGTGTTAAAGCGATTAATCGAAGCGGGTATTCAGATGATGTTACTTTTATGAGTACTGGTGGAGGTGCATCCTTGGAATTTCTTGAAGGAAAAGATTTACCAGGTGTATCCATACTGGATACCCAATAAAACCCCACTATATCAGACTTTATGTTCAGGAAATATTTAATCGCAGGAAATTGGAAAATGAACACGACTCCAAGTGAGTCAGTCGATTTAATTACTGAAATTAGTTCTTTAGTTGGCCAGCAATCACACGTTCAAGTTTGTGTTTGTCCTCCTTTTACATCGCTTCATAAAGCCTCCAGTCTTGTTGAGCAATCTCAAGTGCAGTTGGGTGCTCAAAATATGTCGGCAGAGCCATCAGGGGCATATACTGGTGAAATATCGGCAGAAATGCTTAGGGATCTTTATGTTAATTATGTAATTTTGGGACATAGTGAAAGAAGGCAGTATTTTGGTGAAACAAACCAATCAATTAACTGTAAAGTCCTAGCCTCTGTTAAAAATAACCTAAAGCCAATCTATTGTATTGGTGAAACTCTAGTTGAGCGTGAAGAAAACCGCACACTCGATGTAGTAAAGGCTCAGGTTATTGAGGGTTTAGCCAATTTCCCTCTGGCTGAAGTGGAGAATCTTGTACTTGCCTACGAACCAGTTTGGGCAATCGGTACCGGGAAAACTGCGACTGATGAAATGGCCCAGGAAGTGCACGCTTATGTGCGGGGTTTATTGGTCGACCTTTTTGGTGACATCCCCGGGTCAAGCATCCGAATCCTTTATGGCGGATCTATGAAACCTGAAAATGCGTCGGGGTTGTTGTCTCAACCTGATGTTGATGGTGGATTGATTGGCGGAGCTTCATTAAATGCTAAATCATTTTGCTCTATTGTAGATTCAGCAATCGAAAAGTAAGTCTTCCGGGTTCTAAAACTGGATATTCCTGACATCCTCTAAAACCATTGACGAGTGAAGGGCAGGCTTCACTTTAAGGTATGTTTTAAGAATGTTACCTGTTTTGCTAATTAGAAATGTCGTTCGATGTATACCCTCGAAACTCTTACCCATAAATTTCTTCTCCCCCCAGACTCCAAATGATTTAGCAATGCGGTGATCTTCATCTAATAAAAGAGGGAAAGGTAGGGAGTTTTTTGTTTTAAATTTTTGATGTGAATCGAGCGAGCATCCAGAGATCCCTAAAATGGCAATGGGGATATTTAAAAAGTGCTCATAATTATCTCGCAAATCGCATGCCTGTAATGTGCAACCAGGGGTATTATCTCTTGGATAAAAGTAAATGATCACCGGACTGCCTCTCAATGACTTACTTGAATAACCTTGCCCTGCTTCATCAGTAGTCTGGAAGTCGGGGATCGTATCCCCAATGGCAAGCGGTTTAATAGTCATGCCGAAGCATTGCTAAATGTTAATGTTTTACCGACTTTCTCTATCAGATTTGCTGATAGCATTGGTTCTATTTTACAGATTAATTCATTTCGATCATCTCGTGCGAATGAATGTGAAAGTTTAACCATTCCATCCCTGGATAAAATCTTACGGGCTTCTTCAACGAATGTGTCAGTCAGACCTTTTTTTCCAATCTTTAAGTCAACAGGGCGTACTTTTGCGATTGATTTAAGATTTCTTTTTTCTTTTCCATTCATAAGGAATATTTGATTAGTTTATTTAAAGTTGGGATATAAACTTCAGAACATTGGAACTGTCACTTGCAGCATTTACCTTGCTGTTTTTATAGATAATTTTTCCACTTTTAGATATGATAAAAGTCCATCTTTTAGATGTTATTCCTCTTTCCAATGTAAATCGCTCTCCTTGAATGAACTTTTGGATTGATCCGCCCTTGCTAGTGGGGACACCAAAGGCTTTAGCAATATCCCCATTAACATCGGATAATAAGCGGAAATTTAAGTTTTCTGCCTGTGAGAAAAGTTTTAGATTTTGGGGTTTATCACCGCTGATGCCTACAACCTCAAAATCCCTTGACTTCCATGCTTTCATGTCATTTCGATATGAACATGCCTGCTTAGTGCATCCACCAGTCATTGCAGCTGGGTAAAAGAATATTAAGATATTTTTTTTATTTAAATAATCTTTTGAATTCCAAGTTTCGCCATTTTGATCCAATAGAGAAAAGGAAGGAGCATTTGCACCTACTTTTGATGCTAGGGCATAAGTGGATACTAAAAGCAGGGGTAAAGAAAATAGCCGTTTATATAGTTTCATACATTTGCAATAAGAAGAGTTTGGAGTGACGACAAGCACTTCTGTTTTTACCATGGTATCATCTCACCATCTTCACCAAGGAAAACTCCATTAAATGATGCGGGCAATTTATCAATCTGAGACAGGAAGAGATTGACTGATTCAGAAACTTCGTACTTGGCCTCAGTTCCTCCCATATCTGTTTTTACCCAACCAGGACTAATCGCGATCGCACGAATGCCATGTTTTGCATAGTCGATCGACATTTGCTTNGTCAGCATATTTAGTGCTGATTTTGAGCATTGATANGCAATNGCACCACCGAGTTGCGATTGNCCCCGTAATTCNANNGAACCNAGTCTTGATGATAAATTTATGATGAGGGGGTTTNTTCCTTTGGTAAGTAGTGGAATGACCTCCTCGCTTACCCGAAATACACCCACAACATTGGTATTGTAGATTGATTGAAAAGATTTAGCCGTAACTTCCCCCAAGGGACTCCAGTCCAGAATTCCTGCGTTATTGAAGACCAGATCAAGCGAAGTAAACTTTTCTGCTATCCGACCAATTGCTGATTTTACAGATTCAGAGGAATTGACATCAAGCTCGTAGGTATGGAGATTTCTATACTTATTCGTAAGTTCGAGTAAAGTACCTGCTGAATTTGGCGAGCGATAAGTGGCGATGACTTCATTTCCTCGCTCGGACAACTGCCTACAAATCTCAAGCCCGATTCCGCGGGATGCACCTGTAATCAAAATTTTTTTCATAAATAACTAATAGGTGAAACGCTTTCTTTCCACAAGCAATTCACTGTTTACTCTTTAAAGTCATGAGTAAATATAGTTTTCTCGATTCATGAAATATAGAGAATTAGGCAACTCAGGTCATAAGCTAAGCGAAATCGGTTTAGGGACGTGGGCAATTGGTGGTGGCGACTGGGGTATGGGTTGGGGCGAGCAATCCAGAAGGGATTCTATTGATGCCATCATTGAAGCCTTGGAATGTGGTGTAAATTGGATAGATACTGCCCATGCCTACGGTTTTGGTCTTGCAGAAGAAGTGGTTGCGGAAGCTTTATCTAGATGGAGTGGGGATGTTTTTGTTGCCACTAAATGTGGGGTTTTGCCTAAGCCTGATGGGTCACCAATGAGATTTATTTCTCCGAGTAGTATTTTAGAAGAAGTGGAAGGCTCTTTGAAGCGACTTAAGGTCGAGGCGATCGACCTCTATCAAATCCACTGGCCTTCACCAATCGAAAATCTTGCAGAGTCATGGCAAACCCTCGTTCGCTTAAAAGAGGAAGGAAAGGTAATAAATATTGGAGTTAGTAATTGCTACTTGGATGAACTGAAGCTTTTGGGTGATACTGATGAAATTGTCTCAAATCAACCCATGTACAATTTATTGGAAAGAAAGATTGAGACCGAGGTCATGCCTTGGTGTAAAGCTAATCAAGTCGGCATTCTAGCCTACAGTCCTATGCATTCAGGCCTACTAACGGGAAAGGTTTCAAGGGAATGGTACGACGGTTTGCCAAGCAACGATTGGAGGAAACATAAAACTGAACATCCGGTCGTAAGCCCCTTGCAAACAGAAACTGGCATTTCGGCATTTCTGTCTTTCCAGTCAGAATTAGCTTCCATTGCCAAGCAAGGGAATCGTTCAGTTGGAGAACTAGTAACAGCCTGGGTGCTAAGGAGAACAGAAGTTTCATCGGCAATTGTTGGTGCGAGAAAAAAAGGTCAAATATCTCAAATAGCCAAAGTCTGTGAAAGTCCATTGCTTGAAGAAGAGGAAACACTTGTCGATCAAGCCCTTTCAAGCTATCTTCGATGATACATGTCTGAAAAAGAAGAATCTGACCAAAACAAACACTCCAAGGTTGAGAAACCTTCTGGTGGGGGTGAAAAAGTCTCCCCCCCGAAGCCTAAACGCCCTCGAACGATTCGTACCCGTCAAGGTAACAAGCCAAAGTCTTCCGAAACTAATTCATTGAGCAAAGAAAAAACAAGGGGGGCATCGGTTGAGATTGAGCCCACAACTTCGTTTATCAGGGGCTTAAAAGGAAAACGTCCTATAGTTGGCCTAACGGCTTATGATACTATTCTAGGTTCTGCAGTCTCATCTTCCGATGTGGATTTTATTCTAGTTGGTGATTCACTTGGGACAACATTGCTAGGCTACGATACAACGATCCCTGTTACGATGGAAGATATGCTTAGGCATACGGCAGCAGTCCGTAGGGCAAATCCTCAATGCCTCCTCGTTGCTGATCTACCCTTTGGTGAAGCAAGTCTTTCTTTTGATCGCCTCCTTGAATCAGCAAGAAAGCTCATGCAGTTGGGTGGCGCTGATGCAGTCAAAATCGAAGGCGGGCGAGATGTGGCTGATGATATAGAGAAGCTTGTGGCTACGGGTATTCCCGTTCTTGGTCACNTTGGNCTTCTNCCGCAAACTGTTAAAGCAATAGGCGGATACAGAAAGTTTGGAGAAACAAAAGAAGAAGCTGAAAGTATTTACACCGATGCGATAACACTCGAAGAAGCTGGATGCTTTGCAATTATTGCAGAAATGGTTGATGAAAAGGTTGCCNCTGAACTTNCACGGCAAATTCTTCCGCCATTGATTGGAATTGGGTGCGGGGACGGATGCGACGGGCAAATTCTGGTTACAACAGACCTACTTGGATGGTCTCATGGACCAGTTCCAAAATTCGTGAAATCATATGCCAACCTCAATAAGGTCATTGCAGACGCACTCGAGAAGTATGTAAGGGATGTCAGGCAAGGGAATTTTAAAAAATAGTTAATGAATTTTTGTATAGTTGGGGCAGGGGCTTGGGGCACGGCGATTGCAGTACACCTTGCAAAAAATGGCTTCTCCACAACTTTGGTTCCGCGTAGATACGAGCACGCATTGGATTTATCCACCGCAAGAACGAATCATGATTACCTTCCGGGCATTAATTTCCCTGATGATCTNCAGGTTGGGTGTGCGCTGAANCCTGCATTAATGGAGTGCGATTATATTTTTTTTGCATGCCCGTCGCATGCCTTAAGGCAAACCTGCATGGATNGTGCGAATTGGGATCAATATTCGTGGCAATTAAAGGGGGCTATTGCTCTATGCAAAGGCCTTGAGNCGGAAAGTAATCTTTTCGCACACGAGGTCATGTCTCAAGAAATGGGGCAGAGCATCGCAACTGGTTACCTGACTGGTCCCAGTCATGCTCATGATATTGCGATTGGAAAACCGGGGGCTATGACCTTGGCTTTGGATTTAGATCAGGGGNAACTTAAACAATTGAGGGATTCAATTAGTTCCTCTTCTTTACGGGTATACAGCACAAATGATTTAGTGGGAGTTGCATTAGGTAGTTGTCTTAAGAATGTATATGCAATTGCTACCGGAATTTCTGATGGCTTAGGTTTTGGGGATAACGCAAGAGCCGCCCTCCTAACTCGAAGTATGAATGAAATGATTANCCTNGGATGTAAGCTTGGCGGTAGNCAGGAGACCTTTTTTGGACTAAGCGGATTCGGGGACTTGATCGGTACTTGCATGGGGGAGTGGAGTCGCAATAGGAATTTCGGCTTAAAGATTGCTTCCGGGGAGTCTCCGCTTAATGCAAAAATGTCACAAATAACCGTCGTAGAGGGTTATGGGGCAACTAAATGTTTCCATGAGAAGTGCCGAGACTTACAGATTGAAATGCCGATCCTGAATGAAATTTACGAAATACTCTATCAAGGAAAAAATCCTAATGTAGCATTAAGGGATTTGATGGGGCGCGAGTTAAAGGATGAGCGTTAATCAGGATATACTGTTTGCGGCTGAAGTCGTTCGTTTTTATAAATAGAGTGTGAATACTGCTGAAAGACCCAAGCTAACTTCACCCAAAGGGGTGTCTAAGATACTTCTCCACTCGTGCTGTGCCCCCTGTGAAGGGGAAGTGCTCGAAACATTGTTGCACTCTGGGATCAGACCGACTGTCTTTTTTTATAANCCCAATATTCATCCAAAAAAAGAATACGAAATTCGTAAGGAAGAAGATAAGAGGTTTTGCGAAAAGCTAAATCTCGATCATATCGACGTNGATTATGATCCGATTAATTGGTTNGAGCGGGTGAAGGGGCTAGAATGGGAACCCGAGAGGGGGGCTCGTTGCACACAATGCTTTGATATGAGGTTCGAACGAGCGGCTCTCTATGCATATGAAAATGACTTTGAAGTTTTTTCAAGTAGCCTTGGTATTTCAAGGTGGAAGAATATGACGCAAATCAATGGATGNGGAGAACGAGCTGCTGCTCGATANCAAAACATAACTTACTGGACTTACAATTGGAGAAAAGCGGGGGGCTCGCAAAGAATGATCGAAATCTCTAAAAGAGAAAATTTTTACCAGCAGGAATATTGCGGTTGTGTATTTTCATTAAGAGATACAAATAAATGGCGTACATCTCAAGGTCGACAGAAGGTAGAAATAGGTAAAAAATTCTACTAATTGAACCTGCAATAGTTGTAATCTAAAGATAATGAGCGAAATTTGGAATACATTGATACAAGAGGCGGAGGCTGTTGCATCTAAGGAGAGAATCCTTTCGAAAATATTAACTGAATATGTTTTAGAAAGAAATTCTTTTGCCGATGCATTGAGTTGGCGCGTATCAGAAAGGCTTGCGAAGGGNTCAGTCCCCGCAAGTGATTTGAGAGAGTTACTCCTTTCCTGCTTTCACGAATCCCCGAAGATACTTTCTGATGTTGGAGCGGATTTACTTGCGGTCAAGGACAGGGACCCTGCATGCCATGATTTTATAAGCCCATTTTTATACTTTAAAGGATTCCAGGCNCTGTCCGCGTACAGGGCATCTAATTATTTATGGAATAATGATCGTAAAGATATCGCACTCTATCTACAAAGCCTTATTTCAATCGTTTACTCCGTCGATATACATCCGGCAGCGACCATCGGATGTGGGATCTTGCTTGATCATGCCACTGGGTTCGTTGCCGGTGAGACTACCGTCATAGAGGATAATGTTTCTATTCTACATGAAGTTACTTTAGGCGGGACGGGAAAAGAAGGGGGGGATCGTCATCCAAAAATTAGATCAGGTGTCTTAATTGGTGCGGGAGCAAAAATCCTTGGTAATGTTGAGATTGGCCAGGGAGCGAGGGTGGGGGCTAGTAGCGTAGTTCTATCGGATGTTCCAGCAAATGTTTCTGTAGCCGGCGTTCCTTCTCGAGTTCTTGGCGAAATTAACAGTCAAAACTCCCCGTCATTGGAAATGAATCACACATTAAGTAGTATGAAGGAGTATGAATCTGGTGGTGGCATTTAAAGGACCTTTCGTTTCGTTCGGTTGACGCATTGGACTGCTTTATTTATTTGTGAATGACATGCCAAACTCAAGCAACGATCTAAATTTTGATAAGGAAATGCATGATGCTGATTCACAGGCTGATAGTGATTCATCTTTGCATAGAAAAAAAACTGGATCAAAAAAAATTGAAGATCTTGAGGTCAAGGATGCGCAACTAATCTTCCAGACAGTTTGGCACGAATTGGAACAGGAAAAGGGTTCTGAGAACCTTAAGTTTCCTGCAGAAATATTTTGGCTTAATGGAGCACCGGGGGCCGGAAAAGGAACACAAACCGAGTTTATAATGGAATTTCGTGATTTAACGGAGAAGCCAATTATTGTAAGCGAATTATTGAAATCCCCCGAGGCTAGAAAAAAAATTGATGCCGGATTACTAGCTGGAGATAGAGAAGTCACTAAACTAGTTCTTCGTACCCTGCTTAGTCCTGAATATGAAAGTGGTGCAATTGTTGATGGTTATCCACGAACCAAAAGCCAGGTGGAATGCCTGAAGCTTTTTCATAATCGCTTAAGTGAACTTAGAGGTAAGTATTTGGGAACACTTCAGGAAACCCAGTTTCCCAAGCCACGATTTCATATAATCATGCTTTTCATTGATGAAGAAGAAAGTGTTCGTCGTCAATTATTGCGTGGACAACGATCCATTGCTCATAATGCCGAAGTAGAGGCATCGGGAGTAGGTGATAAAAGAGAAGTTCGCAAAACGGATCTGGATGAAGATGCAGCTCATCTTCGTTACAAAACATTTAAGGAATCCACTTATGATTCCTTAACAACATTACGTCAGTTATTTCATTATCATTTCATAAATGCTCATGGTACCGTCATTGAGGTACAGCAAAGAATTATCCAGGAACTGAAATATCAAAGTTCACTGGAGTTGGATGAAGCAACATATGATAGAATTTCTTCTATTCCCCTAGCCGACAAACTTTCATTGCATGCGCGTCAACTTTTAGTGCACCGACTAGACTCCTATGAGAAATTTCATTCCGAATTATTCGACCGGGTTGTCCGCTTAGTTAAATCGAAGTTTATACCCATTGTTGAGAAACACTCGATTTCGGGTCTTGCCTACATCAATTCTGAAGACTCTCTTTTTGATGATCCTTTGGCGATCGCAATCTTGATTGATGTATTCACCGAGCGTGGTTTTACCGCCGTTGTAGACATAAGAAGAATGGAAGTCCCTTCCCGAATTGACCCTAAAAGTTATGAAATAATTAATCGGGTCAAAAAAGTCTACCGAGTCAGGATAAACTTTCCTGGCTCAAAAATTCGACGTGGTTAATCCTTTCCTGTAATTTTATGGACCCAAGATACAACGCACTTGCCAATAACTTAGTTACGCATTCAACGAATATCCAGTCAGGAGAGAAGGTCCTTCTTCATTCCTTTGATATACCAGAGAGAATGACGCTTGCCCTTATTCGGGCTGTCCGAGAAAGAAATGCAATTCCATTCGTGCAGGTTCAGTCTGCACTGCTTGACCGCGAATGTATACTTGATGGCAGTACAGAGCAATTTGAGTCGTCATCTCATTGGGAAATGGAACGTATGCAGAAAATGGATGCATACATAGCAATCCGAGGCTCAAGCAATGTATTTGAGAATTCTGATCTTCCTCCAGAAGACATGAAGCGGGCAATGAAGGCAATGAAGCCTGTACTTGACTGGCGGGTAAAAAAGACTAAGTGGTGCATTCTGCGATGGCCTTCTCCCTCTATGGCACAACAGGCTAAAATGAGTACTGAGGCATTTGAGGATTTTTACTTCAATGCTTGTTGCATGAATTATGGCAGAATGGTTGATGGAATGGCATCGTTGGAGGAAAAAATGCGAAATGCGGAGCATGTCGTCATCAAAGGACCCGGGACTGACCTGAGCTTTTCATTGAAAGGGATTAATGCAGTAGCCTGTGGAGGTACTCATAATATTCCTGACGGAGAAGTGTTTTCGTGCCCAGTAAAGGATAGTGTGGAAGGCATGATAACATTCAACGCAGATACCATTTATCAAGGAACCTCTTTTTCTGATATTTGCCTTAAATTTAAAAATGGCAGGATTGTGAACGCTTCATCATCATCGAACGAGGAAAAACTTAATGAAATTTTGGATTCAGATGAAGGTGCCCGTTATATAGGTGAATTCGCCATTGCTTTTAACCCAGTGATTCGCCAGCCGATGCTTGATATACTATTTGATGAGAAAATTTGTGGCTCTTTTCATTTTACACCCGGACAGGCTTACGAAGAAGCTAATAATGGTAATGAGTCTCAGGTTCATTGGGATATGGTGAATATACAAAGAAAGGACTGGGGTGGAGGCGAAATTTGGTTTGATGGTGAGTTGGTTCGGAAAGATGGCATATTTGTACCATCTGAACTTCATAAACTAAATCCCGACTACCTTTTAGGCAATTAGCTCCCTTAACAAAGCATAGTGAGTGGTGGATCTTCACGAATTCATACATAAGATACCCAAGACCGAAACGCATCTGCATATCGAAGGTGCTGTACCTTGGTTTTTTTTTGAAAAAGTAAATCCCGCCAAATATTCAGGCGTCCCTTACTTCAGAACCCCTGAGTTTAGATATAGGAATTTTGCTCAGTTTGAATCCATTTTAATAGAGCATGCATTGGAAATTTTTAAGTCGGCAGATAATTATTTCGAAGTAGCATCAAGCATTTTCAAGAATGCACAAAGCCAAAATATCCGTTATATTGAAACAAGTTTCCATGCGGGAATGATCGAATTTCTCAAAATCCCGGGTCAGGAGATTCTTGAAGCTATTACCTCAGCCGCACCAGCAGATTTGGAGGTTCGCGTTTTTTTGGGTATCAGTAGAAATGCCTACACTGATTACCTAGGACCACTCATAGAAAAGGCAGTCGAGAATTGGGATAATTTAGCAGGGATCGATTTACATGGTCCAGAGGATTTGCCGATGGAAGACTGGACATCACCTTTGTGGGATAGAGCAAGTTCTCGTGGTTTAGAAATAAAAGCACATGCAGGAGAATTTGGCCCTTCTTCTAACATCGATCACGCTATTAAAGAACTGGGAGTAAATAGAATACAGCATGGAGTAGCAGCCCGTGAATCGAATGAATTAATGCAATTGATCATTGATCGAGATATTTGCCTCGATATGTGTCCCATCAGCAATTACAAGCTTAGAGTTATTGATTCTTGGATTGATCACCCTTTGGGTTCTTTTCTTGATAAGGGCATTAGATGTACAATCAGTACAGATGATCCATTTTCTTTTAGTAACACTTTAGAGGACGAGTATCATGCGTGTGTCGAAAAGCTAAACTTGCAGCCTTCGGTATTGCCTGTGATTGCGAAAAATGGATTCATAGTCGCTGACTTATCAAAGAAAGAAAAGGAATTATTCATCAAGGAAATTGATCTTGTTTGGGAGGAATTCCTCAATGGTGCTGCAAGTGACTGAATATAAGGTACCACAAAACTCCTCAGGCCGTGCGGATAAACTACTGGCCGAAGCTTTCCCGGAGACAAGTCGATCCTTAATCAAACAATCAATTGATGCGGGTAAAACCTTTCGAAAGAATGGTTCCAAGCTTGAGCCAAAGACAAAACTCGAGCCCGGAGAGGTTTTAATCATTGATCTAAGTCGACCCGAAGTCACAAGCCTTGTGCCATATGAAACAAATCTAAATATTTTTCATGAGGATGAGGATCTTATTGTTTTAAATAAACCCTCTGGTATGGTTGTGCATCCGGGAGATGGGACCGATGAGAAAACTTTAGTTCATGCACTTTTACATCATTGCCCGGGCGAGCTTTGTCCAGTCGGTGCTCCTAGTCGCCCTGGTATTGTTCACCGTCTTGACAAAGAGACCAGTGGCGTAATGATCGTTGCAAAAAAAGAAACATCCCATCACCAACTTGTCGAACAATTCTCAAAACGGAAAGTCACCAAGATTTATACTGCACTTGTGGGCGGAAGAATGAAGTACGACTCGGGTTCATTTTCAGGTCCAATAGCAAGGCACCCAAAGATTCGCGTGAAGATGGCGGTGCAAGCATCAGGGAAAAGGGCACTGACCCACTGGAAGCTTAAGAGGTATTTCACGGATAAAGCTTCATTAGTCGAGTGTGATTTAAAGACTGGTCGCACGCATCAAATTCGAGTCCACTTCGCCAATGAAGGACACCCTCTGCTTGGTGATTACACTTACGGTTACAATCCAAATAAATACAGATTTGAAAAAGCTGATCGCATTATGCTACATGCAAGCGAGATTACTTTTGTACATCCTTCAAGTGGGAAGGTTATGTATTTTTCATCTCCGATCCCTCCTTGCATGAAGTCATTTTTGGAAGAACTAAGATAATCGTTTATTCGGTTCTCCCGATCTCATCAATCAAGGAAGCAAATGCTTCTTCCACGCTATCAACTATTTTAAATAATTCTAAATCTTGCGGAGAGATAACTCCCCATTCGACGAATTTATTAAAATTTATCAGACCCTCCCAAAATTCTTTACCATATAAAAAAATTGGCATTTTCTTATTCAGTTTATTGGTTTGAAGGAGCGTCAGTGTCTCGAACAACTCATCCATGGTTCCAAACCCACCCGGGAATGCAAAAACAGCTTTTGCATGATATAAAAAATAAAACTTCCGAATAAAAAAATAATGGAACTCAAAAGATAGTTCAGGAGATGCATATTCGTTTACTCCCTGTTCGAATGGAAGACTTATGCCTAACGCAATTGATTTACTGCCCGCCTCTTTCGCCCCGCGGTTGGCAGCTTCCATGATGCCCGGTCCTCCTCCTGAGCATACAAAGCAGTTACGCATTTCTGAAGACTGACTTCTCGACCAAGTGCTTACTTTATTTGCCAACTGGACGGCATCGTCATAATACTTGGATAACTTTTGAATTCTTCTTAGTCGTGCGTGTTCAAGCTGTAAGTCGGATTTCAAGTGATCAGTAGATTTATACTTTTTTTCGAATTCACTAAGTTCACGATTTGCCATCTCTACTTCTTTCGGTCGTGCTGATCCAAAAAATACTATCGTATTTTCAATGTTATTCTCCTCCAACCTCTCTTCCGGTTCAATTAATTCGCACAAAACTCGTACAGGGCGGGCGGCTTTACCATTCAGGAAATCTTTATTGTTATATGCCTTATCTGTTTTTTTATTCATACAGAAGCATCCACCCAAATACATATTTAGAAAAGAAAAAACTTTTTTCTAAAGAAAAATGAATTAATGCCGATTGTCATAGATGTCACAAGGATGTGACTTTCATTCATAGATTCATTTCCACAGGAGGTAGGCTTGAATCACATAACGATTATCTTATTGTGATTCATACTGATAAAGAAAACATTACCAAAGCTCCTGAGATTCTTATAGAAGCAGATCCCTCATCCAAAATCCTGTTATTTCCTACCCAGGCATCACAGGACGATTTATTGATTAGGCAAATGGTGAATAAAATGAAGACGGATTCATGTGACTTTGAAGATAATAGAGTTTCTTTTGATAACTATATCGAAGTCGACCCTGTTGAGATGCTTGCGTTGAAGTTGGTAAGGCAAGGGCAGTTCTGAGAAGCGAAGAGTTATGAAACCTGCGCACAAGCCACTCCTTTTGGTTTCGCTTTTTTTAAGCTTAATTTACTCCTGTTCAGATATTCAAACTACGAGCACTGATCTAAAAGACGAAATTTCCGAAGATAATGTAAGCCTAGAGGCAGAACTAGCACAATCGTCTGCTGGTGAAAGGAAAATTAAGGAATTATTTGAGGATTTTGAACGTCCAATCGATTCATACCCAAGAATCACTGAGCAGGAATCAATTAAGGACATTGAGGGGATTGTGTACAGAGATGGCATCGATGAGCCATTCTCGGGAAGGTTGATTAAAAATCATGATAACGGGCAAGTTGCTCTCTCAAGTACATATCTAAATGGATTACTTCATGGCCTGCAGGTTAAATTTTTTGAAGATGGTCAGAGATCACTTGAAGCAATATTTGACCAAGGGATACTTTCAGGTGTTAAAACTAGATGGTGGAGAAATGGTTCAGTCCGGGAGGAAGAGTATTGGAGTGACGGCAAGTATAAAGGCCGAAAACTATGGGATGAAACAGGTAGACTGATTCGCGAAGAATTGCTAGAAAATTAGAGCATATTCTCAGTCATCGACTGACTGCTTGAGTGCATCTAAATAATTTGCGAAATCTCCAACCCGTATTACGGATAAATTTTCAATTACGCCTCTTTTTTCGATCTCCCTTAACTTCAAAAATTTAGCGTCAGACAAATCATCTGTCGTAACTAAGCAAAGGTGGTTCGCTCTTTTTCGAAAATTTGTGTCACTCAAAGTCTGAATGAGTGCGATTTCTTCACTCTCCTCCCAAGTGTCACGCACCTCAACACCAAGGCTCAATTCAGGCACCCAAATATCGGTTTCGCCAACAGAGAAATTATTCTTCGTTTTAAGGTTCCTCAGAGCTAGCTTATGCTCACAGATATGAATTAAATCCATAATGTTTGCGGAGTAATTCATTAAAGACTCCTTTTCTCTTGCCACGAGTGAAGATAAATATGCGATCAAGTCTCCTCGGTGAAGCATTTGTATTCTTTCAAGTGCAAATGCTCTAAGTTTAGGATTTGGAAATAAATCTGATATTGAAACATTGAGGATTTTAGAACCTCCCTTTTGAGTCGTCTTACTTTCCTCCCTTCTAATTATTTCATTAATATCGGTAGGGAAAATTAAGGGATCCACTTGCAAGTTGTAGTTTCCTTTTTTTATAGTGAGTTCAGTAAGTTGCTCTCTGATCCACATACCTAAAAAGAAAACCTCTACATTTTCTTGAAAACCATCTTTGATGAAGGAATCAATTTTAGTTTTAAATTGAATTACATTCTTATCAAAATAATCGTATGGACCATCTAGTTTTGTAAGAATACTATAGAGTTCCATCATCAAATCCTTGTCATCCTCCCAACTTCTCCTTTTTCGGTGAAAAATGGGGGTGCCAATTGTAGATGCTTTAGGTTTTTGAAAGCGGGGCATTTTGATTAAATAACGATATTGTTGTGTTTTGGGACGCAGTTAGCAAGATTTGATTCGTTAAACTAAAAGTCATGAAACTCAAATTCCTCATTTTCATTGTTACAGTCATCTCCGTTTCTTCAGTTTTCAGCATCGATGAGAATTCGACTGACTCAGAACAAGTTAAGCCTGGCGTTATACGGGTATTAGAACCTGGGGTTGTGGATTATCAAGGCAGTAGGTTTATTATTAGAATTCGGGCTTGGGGAGTATCTTTTCCACAAAAAGGTCAACCTGGTTACCAGGAAGCAATAAATTTTACTGAAAAGGAACTACTGGGAACCTCTCCAGCTGTTTCAGTAAAAAAGACTTTCGATGATAAAAACCTCAAGGTGGCTGATTTAACAATGAGATCAAACGAATCTGGTTTTTCAAAATTCGCCATTGAGAATGGTATCGGTTGGCATGACGAAAAAGAAACCAGTCGTTACGGTCCGTTCGTTATTGCACAATTAAAAGCAAAGAGAAAAAAGATCGGTTTATGGTCGATTGAGTACGATTTCAATAATGCGGTTTTACAAGGCAAGCCTTCACCCGCTTTGCCAGGGATATACTCAAGGACTAATCAAACATTGCCACAAATTCGCTATTGGGTGACTTCACTCGGGAAAGTACATCGACCAGGATGTTCATTCTACCAAAGAGGTCGGGGTGAACTGACTAATCTACCGAAGGGAGTTGATTGCAGAATATGCGGGGGGCGTAAAGGGAAATAATCTATACCCCAATTGATGCAAGAAGCTCTTCCTTTGATTTTAGACCGACAATTTTTTCCAGTAGGGCACCATCTTTGTAAAGTAGAATCGTTGGGATTGATTGCACTCCATGCTCTTGAGCTAGCTCGGTTTCTTCATCAACATTCACTTTGTAGACGGAAACCGAGTTATGGTTCTCAGAAGCAATTTCATCTAAAATAGGAGAAAGAGCTTTGCACGGTCCGCACCAAGGTGCCCAAAAGTCGATAATGGATGGCTTGCTTGTATCAGCGATCGCTTTGTCAAAATTTTCCTTAGTTAGGTTTATTGCTTCTGTCATATATTTTAATAGTGAAGTTGTAAGAGTACGCACCCTGCGGTCGCTGCACCAAATATCAAGAAGTCGATTATTAAGAATATGATACTGGGTTTGCTTTTGGCGACTGGAGAAGTGCTTTGAGGGTCAGCAGTATTTGCAGAAGGCGGCTTACCTCCGCTTTTGCCAGGAACAGGTATTCCAGCACCTCCAATGGGAGGTGTAGGGGATGCAACAGGTGCGGATGGGGAAAGAGGGGGAGAAGAACCTAGGGAAGGTAACGGAGAGGGCGAGCCAACAGGGGCTGGAGTTGGCCCTGCAGATAATACTGGTGGGGGTTTTACTGCTGGTGCAGGCGGTTGAACTGCAAGCGTAGGGGAAGCTTTTGGAGGGGAACTTGGATTCTTTGCAACTGGGGGAGGGGGTTGCTGTGGTTTGGCGGGTTCGAGTGACCCTGGAGGGGGGAGAGGAGGCCCACTGGATGGCCCTGCTGAAGGAGGAAGCGGTGCAGCTTGCGGAGAATTAGCAGCACCGGGAGGTGATTCCTTAAAAGGCGATTTAGTTACATCAAACTGGGGCGTGGGACCGGCTGGTGGCTTAACTGGCATTCCTGGTTTGGACGGGAGTTTTAAGGATGGTCGAGGTGGAGGGTTCTGTTCAGCCATAAATTACCTGTTCAGCTTGGTGTATGTTTAATAATAAGCTCGGAGATTTCTTCCATGGATGCTTCTTCAAGGGTTTTTCCTTTTTTGGATAAATCCTCAAAGGTCTTGCAGAGAGTCTCTGTCATGTTGTCATGTGTTTTGTCTGAGCCACCTAAAATCGAAAATTTATCTCCCTGAGTGATCCTCTTATGTCCATCTGTGCAATCCAAACCTAAGCCCATAAGATGCGATAGAAGTTTAGGGTCTTTGCTTTGCTGGAAGTTATTGTTGGATATGCGATTTTTCATGCTTTTAATCTATATATATTCACCGAATCTTCAATTAGTCAATACCTCTTGAGTCATTTTAAAAACTAAAAGCATTAAACTTTAAAGCCCAACGAGTCTCCTTCCTTTTCTCTGAATCGTAGCTTGATACTATGGCATTAATCTTCCATCCATTAAGAATTCTCGATTGCAAGCTGACCATCCAATAAGGAATATCTCCACCCTCAGGATTAAATCGTAATCCATACTCCAGGGAGTTCTTGTTCCGAATCGAATGCCTACTGAAATATTGGATATTCTCAGAGCTATCATCAAAATCTAGATAGGAAATTGAGAATTCATTTATATTCCCGTCTTTTAATAAAATATTTAAGTTATTACTAAGCTGTAGACCTGATTTGGTATCTATTTTTGTGTAATAATTAAAAGCCAAATTAGGGTGGGGAGCCAGTTTCAGAATTCCGTAGAAATACTTGGATAAACTATCGTTTGTATCTTGGTTAACCCAAAGATCTTGGTATACGCGGACCGAGGCTATCTCATGCGCTCCATCCCTGGCGTTTAAACCGACCAAAGAATTGTCTAACCCAAACCTCACGATATCGCTCTCTTCGAATTCGTCGGTCTCTCTTAATTCAAAAAGGTCGAAATTCTCTAAGTAAGGATTAATCAAGCGATCATTTGACACAATTATTTCATCAGTACTCGTGGCTCGCAATTCTTCCATGTGACTAAGCTGTAAGCTGACTTTCAGGAAATGGAAAAAGTTGTCACCATGGGGAGATGGGATAAAAGAATCAACCGGGGAGAATGCGTCGTAAGTGATCGTGTTTTGGAATTCAAAAAAGTCCCTATTACTTCTTTTTATATCAAGTCTTTTGAAATTCTGGCTTCGATAAGTGGCGGATGGTGAATATTGAAATAAGTCTGTAACCTTGAGTGTGCCACCGG
>PATX01000003.1 GCA_002713685.1 Opitutia bacterium
TATCTTGTAAAACCAAACACTCCCCCAGTCATAACCTTCCACATAATTAGATACTCCAGAAAGCCCGAAAACTTGCTGTTTAGTCATCCCAACAGACAAGCCCATCAAGTTTTCGATATTGTCCTTCACATCGGCATCTCTATCAGAAAATGGATTTTCTGACTTTTTTGAACAATTGACCAACAAAAGTGAAAATGCCAAAAAAGAGAGAAGAAAAGTGATTCTTGTTTTGCGATAAACTTTCATACTACACCTCATATCTTTTCATGTTAGCTTCATGCAACCTCATTTTTCAACTTTCGCAGTTGTTTATGAAGTACGATTTTGTCACGAAGTAATTTTTTCGAGGGCTTGGTAGCTCCTGGCAATCATTTCACGGGGGTCATCAAGGAGGTTTGCCGAGGCCATCGCGTTATCGATTAACTGATTGGAAACTAAAAGAGCTGTATCTTCATCATTTTCAATCATGGTCGATAAGCCTCGAATGATTCCATGTCTTGGATTGATCTGAAGTTTAACAGTTTGTGCAGGCATTTCATCATCAGGACCCTGCATCATTTTCATGATTCGCCGAGCGGAGGCACCGCCCATGGCATCAGAACCTACGACACAAACTGGACTTTCTATGAGTCTTTCCCCTTCCTCTACATCAGAAAGGCGATCTTTGAGCTTATCTTTCAACCATTTGCAAAGTTTCTTAAAAGATTTCTTATCCAAAGATTCACCTTCGGGCTCCTGATCCAACTTTTCTAATTTTAGATCCTCAGAATCTGCCGAAATGACCTTGAATTCCTTGTAATCACGAACCGACTGCATCACATACTCATCCACAGGTTCGGTGAGTAATAAAACTTCGAGGCTTCGAGCCCGGAGGGCTTCCAGGTAAGGACCCGCCTCGATCGATTTTCTACTTTTTCCAAAAAGGAAAAGAATTTCTTTTTGTTCACTGGCCATTCGGTCCACATAGGCATCAAGACCAGTGAGTTTCCCGGGTTCCAAAGCGGTTGACTCAAAACGGAGAAGCTTGGCGAGATCATCCTTGTGGGTAAAATCAGTGGCTACCCCTTCTTTAATAAGCGGACCAAATTCATTCCAGAATTCAAGGTATGTATCTTCTTGCTTATTCGATTGCTCATTAAGGAAGCGGATGAAGCGTTTGGTTAGCACCTGATTTAATTTACGCAGCAATTCGCTGTCCTGCATTGTTTCACGCGAAACATTTAGAGGCAGGTCTGAACTGTCGACCACCCCGCGAAGGAAGCGCAACCATTCCGGGAAAAGACTTTTGGGCTCTGCATCAATGAGAACTTTACGACAATGCAAGGCAACTTTGTTCTCACTGCGCATCATGCCCATTTTTTCCATATTTCTCTTGGGTACGAAAAGTAGGGCATTAATTTCGAGGGGAGCATCAGCACTAAAGTGCATCCGCATCAATGGGCCTTCGTAGTCGTTACCCTGGAATTTGTAAAACTCCTCATATTCTTCATCGGTAACTTCACTCTTCGAACGCAGCCAGATCGCTTCAATGGTGTTTACTTTCTCACCATTTACTGAGACAGGGAACTGAACAAATGCAGAGTATTTTTTGACGATATCCTTGATCCGGTCCTCTTTGGCATAGTCAGTAAAGTCCTCTTTTAGTTTGATGACAATTTTGGTTCCCCGACGCTGTCCTTCCACTTCTTCAATTTCATAGGATCCACTGCCATCACTCTCCCAACAGTAACCATTGGCTTCCTTTTGCCAACTTCGTGTGTACACTTGTACTTTATCCGCAACCATAAACACGCTGTAAAAACCAACCCCGAATTTTCCGATCAGGGCATCGTTTTTCTCGCCGTCGGATTTCAGGGCTTCCATAAATTCCTTGGAGCCGGAATGTGCAATCGTACCAAGGTTTTTGATTAACTCCTCTTCCGTCATTCCGATTCCGAAATCCTGGATAACGAGCTGGTTGGCTGAATCATCCGTATTTAGATTTATCTCAAGCTCGAGATTATCATCAACTATTTCTTTTTCGGTAAGCTGAGTGCGACGCAGTTTTTCGAGGGCGTCGGAGGCGTTAGAGATTAATTCCCGGACAAAGATTTCCTTATCCTTGTAGAGGGAATTAACTACAATATCGAGAACCTGTTTGGTCTCGGCTTGGAATTCGTGTTTTTGGGACTGACTCATTTTGAAAAAGGATGGATGGTAATGAAGGATCCAATCTCTTCAAGTTAGAAGTAATGGAATCGCTCTGTTTGTTTATTTACAGGCCTTTGGAGGAAAACTTTTTTCGAAAGTGCTCGTAAGCCTCGTTAATCTCTTTGGCTTTTTGTTCGGCCACTTCCCGAATTTCAGGTCCCATGGCTGAAACTTTGTCTGGATGATATTGGGCGATTCTCTTTCTGTAAATCGATTTTATCGAAGCAAAGTCTTGGGTGGATTTGTTGTCTATTTTTAGGACCTGGAGAAATTTTTCGTCCTGAATGTCAAAGCTTCCATTACTTTCTGAAGTATACTCTTCCGTGTCTTCACGAGTATCTGAATGCTCATTTTTGGATGTGCTCTCTTGATCTTCCTGTTTTGGTTCTTCTTCACTTTCAGGTTTAAAAGTCTCGTCGTCTTGGACATCGCTTGAAGAGGCATAAACATTTTGCGTTTCTTCTGCTTCACGGACCGGATTTTCAATTACTGGTGTAAAGAAGTGATCAAAGTTCCATAGCATCCACCAACCAGCACAAAAGAGTAAAGCCCAGGAAATTTTGTATAGCCATTCTGCAATTGCGTTTGGGGAATAACCTGTGACAGCACGAAAAAAAGTTGAGGTCGAAAATATATCGTAAAGGGCTTGGCTACAAATTTCAGCGAGGAAAGAAGCCAGGCAAAGACCAAGAAAACCACCGAATAATACTCGGGTGCTTACTTTGGTAAATTTCATAAACCTATTGGTGGTAGTTTACCTGTGCAGGTTTGGTAGAGAAAAAGAATAATTCCTCCCACGACCATAACAATATATTTCCTTGTGCGACTCACACCATATTTCAATGTTTCGTGTGTCCATGGAGCAAGCGAAATTTTACTACAATAAATGAATGATTCTCTATCATTCAATATCTAGAATTCACTTGTAAAGTCTAAATGTTCCACCTCGATTACTAGTCTCGGACTTCAATTCTTATTAACCGTTATGAATGGTGGTAGGGGTCGGATTCGAACCGACGAACGCCGAAGCGGGCGGATTTACAGTCCGCATCCTTTAGCCACTTGGATACCCTACCAAAAGTATTTCTTAGAGTAGCAAAAGGAATTATTGAGGCAAGACGATTGTATGAGCCCGATGCATTTAGCTTCTTGCTTACTTATAATCTATCGATTTTTAATATCTAAATGATCAGTAGATCAAAAAAGCTAGTCGTTGGGCTTTCCGGTGGTATTGCCTGCGGGAAATCTTCAGCCTTGAAGATTTTTAGTGAACTTGGGTGTGATGGAATCTCAACTGATAGAATTACTTCAGATATTTTGGAAAATAATGATTCGGTAAAGCAGTCTATTGGTGACAAATGGGGCCGAGATGTATTCATAAACAATCAAATCGATAAACCGAAAATTGCTGAAATAATTTTTAACAGCGTTCCAGAAAGGATTTGGTTAGAGGAATTATTACACCCTCTTGTTCGGCAAGTTTGGAGATCAATGGTTGAAACATCGAATAAAACAATTGTTGTCGTCGAGATTCCTCTGCTCTTTGAAAGAGGTCTGCAACACTTCTTTGAAATTACAGTCTGCATGATAAGTGAAAAAAATATCCAATTACAAAGATTACATGATCGGGGATTGACGAAAGCCCAATCAAATGCTCGAATAGAATCTCAGATGTGTCTTGCAGATAAGATACATCAAGCGGACATCGTTATGCTTGGAGATAACTCTCTTTCGTTTTTAAAACAGCAAATTGATTACTTTCTCGCAAGCGTCACTTGAATCAACTCGCAATTGACCTTCCCTATGCCCCCAAGAAAAAAAACCAAAGAAGAAGCACCTTCCGATAAAGAACCTGCACCTGAGACGAAAGACACAGTTTCAAATGCAGATCTCTCAAGCACAGCCACAGAGGATTCGCCCAAGAAGGATAAGATCAATGAAGAAAATGAAAGCGGTCAGCTTTTTTTCAGTACGGACGGTTCAGAATCCGAAAAAGAAGAAAAGAATCCTTACATCGAAGAGAAGGAAGAGCAAAAGGCCAAACCTATGGGCACTGATCTCCCTGAAAAAATATCGGAGAAGCCAACTGTAGATGCTAAAAAAGAAAATGGAGGACCTCAACCTTCTCAAGGCAATAAGCCTCATAGGGGTCAAAATCCACATTCATCCAAAAAACAAAATTGGCAGGACAAGAGAAAGCAAAGAAACAAATCAAGACAGAAATTTAAAAAACCAAAGCGTTTACCCTATGAGGAGACGGAGACAAAGCCTCTTGAACTGGGTGAACTTTTAGATAACGAATCGATTCAATCCCTGGATGGCATAACGACTTTAGCTGAAGATTTTAATAGTTCGAACCAGAAGCCTATTGAATTAGATGTACTGCTTACTCTTTCTCTGCAGGAGCTCAAAGAAGCAGTTATTTCTTTTGAACTTAATCTTGGACAGGCTCCGTTGAGGGAAGAGATAATCGATGCACTCCTTGCGAAATGTCTTGAGGATAAGGTGCCAGTCATGATTTCAGGCATTATTCAGGTCATGGAAGACGGGCACGCATTTCTCTTGCAACAGAATGAGGATTATCGACTTAAGTCACAATGCCCGTTTCTCCCCGAACCATTAGTCAAAAAATTTGGTCTAAAGACGGGTCAAAATGTTTGCGGTTACATTAGAGCCAAACTTGATGGATCAACTTGTCCGGTATTGCTACAGGTTGAAAAAGTTATGAACGGGGACCCCGAAGAGGCCTCCCGGGTTACGCCTTTTACAGAGCTGATTCCCTACTATCCATTGGAGAGAATTTACTTGGAAACTGACGAAAAAGTAGAGTGGGATAATGTGGCAATGCGTGTGGTTGATTTAGTTTCCCCAGTTGGTTTTGGGCAGAGAGGCTTAATCGTGGCTCCACCCCGTACAGGAAAAACAGTCTTGCAACAGGGAATCGCCCGTTCGTTACGGGTAAATAACCCAAAGGCTCATCTCATCGTTCTGCTTGTTGATGAACGACCTGAGGAAGTGACAGATTTTCGGCGTCAGGTGCCAGATGCGGAAGTAATTGCATCGACCTTTGATGAAAGTGCCGAGAGCCATGTGCATGCAGCTGAAATAGTAATTGAGAAAGCCCGTCGAATGGTGGAGCACGATCAGGATGTTGTTATTTTGCTTGATTCGATCACTAGACTTGCCCGTGCCTACAACACAACTATGCCTAACAGTGGGAAGATTTTGAGTGGAGGTGTCGAAGCAACCGCGTTGCAGCGTCCTAAAAGGTTTTTTGGTTCAGCCCGAAATATTGAGGGCGGGGGAAGCCTCACAATTCTTGGAACCGCACTTGTTGAAACCGGTAGTAAGATGGATGAGGTGATTTTTGAAGAATTTAAAGGAACTGGTAATATGGAGCTTCATTTAGATCGGGAACTTTCCAACAAAAGAATTTTTCCTGCTTTAGATTTTGAAAAGAGTGGAACTCGAAAAGAGGAGCTACTCTACCATCCAGACGAACTTAATAAAATCTACGCTCTTCGACGATCTCTCAAAGGAGTTCCACCTGCGGAAGCTATGGAAATGTTTATCCAGCGGGTGAGGAAAACTAAGAATAATCCTGAATTCCTTATGGGTTTGGGAAGATAAGCTTGTCGTACGGATAGTTTGTTCTAAGGATATTTTTTAGCCCAATGAACGAGACCGACGAATTTATTATAGATGCCTTTAAGCAACAAGGATTGGCAAGTGATGAGTTGGTTGAGGAATTGAGAGCAGAAGTTGCTGCGCTACCAGATTCAGAGGTAGTGGATAAGAATGTTTCATTGATGGATGCTCTTTTGGAGAGAACTGGCATGCCCAAGCAAGAGATTATAAATTACTTGTCCGGCGAGTTAAATATGGAGGCCGTTGATCTCAGTCAACTTAGCTTACCCGAAGAAACCATACAGTTGATCAAGCCGGAGTGGGCCAAGAAATACGAGGTTATTCCCATCGGGGAGAATGGAATGGAAATAGAATTGGTTTTTGCCAATCCCTTAGATAATGACGCCCTGGATAATCTTTCTCACTTAGTTGGTAAAAGCATTCACTCAAAATTTGCTTATCGCGGCGAAGTTTTGGAACTAATTAATCAAGTTTATGGAAATGCTGAGGAGTCTAAACTAAACGATTTTTTTGAAGGGATTGAAGGCGAAGGTATTGAGATTGGCGATGGGGTAAACCCTGAGGATGTGAGCGAAGAAGATGCTCCCATTATTAAGTATGTTCACTCCGTTATCAAGGATGCACTTGAAAGAAGAGCATCTGATATCCATATGGAACCGCTTGAAAAGAAGTTTCGGGTTCGGTTTCGCGTGGATGGTAAATTGCAGGAACAACCTGATCCACCAAAGCGTTTACAACCATCAATCATATCCCGCACGAAGCTAATGGCGAATGTTTCGCTCGCGGAAAAAAGAGTTCCTCTCGATGGAAGAATAAATGTGAAGGTGGGGGAAAAAGTAATTGATTTGCGTGTATCAACTCTTCCAACAGTTCACGGAGAGAGTATTGTCATGCGTATTCTTGATAAGGAGAGTCTTAGTCTCGGGCTTCCACAGCTTGGGTTTTTCTCGGATGATCAAGAAATTTTCGAGCAAGTTATTTCGATGCCCGATGGAATTTTTTTGGTTACCGGGCCGACCGGTTCGGGTAAGTCAACAACTCTTTACTCCGCCCTCAACGCTATCAATAAACCAGATCGTAAAATTATTACAGTCGAAGATCCTGTGGAGTACGAAGTTGCCGGGATTAATCAGGTCCAGGTTCGAGCGGATGTGGGGATGACTTTCTCTGCTGCTCTTCGAGCTATGCTTCGACAAGCACCTAATATTGTGATGGTGGGAGAAATTCGAGATTTGGAAACTGCAGAGATCGCAATCAACGCCTCTCTTACAGGTCATATGGTGTTTAGCACCTTGCACACCAACGATGCACCCAGTGCTGTTTCAAGGTTGGTCGATATGGGAGTAAAGCCTTTCTTGGTTTCCGCTTCCTTGCGAGCAGCTCTTGCACAGCGGTTGGTGCGTGCGATTTGCCAAAATTGTAAACAACCCCACACTCCCACCTCGAGTGAACTTTCTATTCTGGGTATAAACGAAGAGCAGGCTTCTAATGCTACTTTTATGAGCGGAGCAGGTTGTGCTAAATGTGGAGAAAAAGGATTTAGAGGAAGGAAAGGCGTGTTCGAAATTTTTGTGGTAAATTCAGAGTTGGAAGAAATGATTTATCACAATGTTAGCATCGTTGAGCTACGAAAAAAGGCTAGGGAAATGGGAATGCGTTCGATGAGAAACGATGGATTTCGTAAGGTTCTCGCTGGCGTAACGACTTTAGATGAAGTCCTAATGGTCACAACCGAAGAAGAATAATATTCTTATGCTTTATCAGGATTATAACAGCACAATTCGAGATATCTTTCGGCAGGTTGAAGGGGTTTCTCAGCATGGATTAGAGGAACTTTATGACAAGGATATAGAAGAGGGAATTAGGTCTTACTCTGACGCTCTTATTGCAGCAGGTATGGTTTCAAAAGAGGATCTAATCAATTTGGTTTCTCAGTTCTTAGGGTATGAGTTACAAGTTGGTGAGGTGGAAGAAATTGATGCAGAAACGATTCAGTCAATCTCTTTAGAAACCGCCCATCAATATGCAGTGGTTCCATTATACCTTTCTTCAGGAGGAATTCATTTGCTTGCATCAGATCCTTTTAATTCGGGAATTATTGATGACCTGACCTTCGCCTTGAATCAAGAGATTGATCTTGTCGTCTGCGATCCAGATGAAGTGACAAGACTTTTGGAAAAGTACTATCCGAAACAGGAAAGTACCTTGGATGACATTTTTAACGGAGATGGTCTCGATCAATTTGAAGGTTTGGATGAAAATCAAGAGGGGGAGTTGGCAGATGCGGCCAATGAAACTCCGATTATTCGTTTTGTGAACTTAGTTCTACAACAGGCTGTCAGGGCCAAAGCATCGGACATCCATTTTGAGCCTTTTGAAGAAGAGTTTCGTATTCGCTATCGGGTAGACGGAGCACTCTACGAAATGTCTCCACCTCCCAAGAGTCTTTCATTACCAGTGATATCAAGAATCAAAGTTATTGCTGATTTGAATATTGCAGAACATAGAATTCCCCAAGACGGTAGAATAAAAATGACGATTGAGGGTAGAGCAGTTGACCTTCGTGTATCGACTCTTCCCACTCAGTTTGGTGAAAGTGTAGTTCTTCGTGTATTGGACAAGTCTGCAGTCAATCTAAGTCTCGATAGCCTAGGGTTGCCAGAAGATGTAAAAGGAGGAATTAGGGGGGCCGTAAGACGACCCAATGGTATTTTTATTGTCACAGGACCCACCGGTTCGGGGAAAACGACCACCCTTTACAGTGCGCTGAAAGAGGTCAATGTAATGGATACCAAGTTATTGACGGCAGAGGATCCGGTTGAGTACGAGATCGAAGGAATAATGCAGGTTCCTGTTAATCATCAGGTTGGTCTTGATTTCGCTCGTGCATTACGGGCTTTTCTTCGACAGGATCCGGATAAGATTATGGTCGGAGAGATTCGTGATATTGAAACCGCAAGAATTGCGGTCCAGGCATCTCTTACTGGGCATGTTGTTCTCAGTACATTGCATACAAATGACGCTCCGGGTGCAGTTACCCGACTTGTGGATATGGGTCTTGAGCCTTTTCTGTTGTCAGCATCCCTTGAGTTCATTTTGGCCCAAAGACTGGTTCGTAAAATTTGCACAGGTTGCCGAAGCGAGTTTGAACCAAAAAAAGAAATGCTCGATCAGTTGGGTATTACACGCAAAGGTATCGGTGATAGAAAATTTTATTTTGGCAGTGGTTGTGAGGAATGCAGTAACTCTGGATACCGAGGGCGTACTGGACTATTCGAAATGATTAAAGTTACGGATTCTTTTAGAGAAATGATCAACTCGGGTGCTGCTACCCTCGTACTACGGCAACAAGCTATCGAGCAGGGGATGCGAACATTGCGGGAGGATGGTTTACGTTCAATTTTCGATGGTGAAAGCACCGTTGAGGAAGTCTTGAAATATACTTAAAATTTATCAATCTCGTATTATGCCAAATTTTCAATATACCGCGACAGACCAAACAGGAGCTCAAACTCAAGGAACTTTTGAGGCAGCAAACGAACAGCAAGCTTACGAGCAACTGGCACAATATGGCTTGAATGTTTCTCAAGTTACTCCGCTTGATCCGCCTCCATCTTCTACAAGCACAAATGAGTCCTCCGGTAATCAAAAGAAAGCGAAGGGGAAGAAGAAAAAAGGTTTGCTCGCACTTGAACTTGGTGGAGGACCCACTAAAGAGGATATTTCTGTTTTTACCCGTCAAATGTCCACTCTTGTTCAAGCCGGACTGCCCTTGCTTAGAAGTTTGGAAGTCATGATCAAGCAACAAGAGAAAAAGCCAAAATTCAAAGAAATGTTGAATTCTATTTCGGAAAAAGTTTCTTCTGGAGGAAACTTGTCGGACGGGCTAGCGATGTACCCCAAAACATTTGACAATCTTTATGTCAATATGGTGAAGGCTGGCGAAGCAGGTGGAGTTTTGGATTTGGTTCTGGATCGTTTGGCTCAATTTCAGGAAAAATCAATTCGAACAATCAAGAAAGTAAAGTCCGCTATGATTTATCCGAGTGTGATTATGTTTGTGGCAATTGCTATTGTGACCTTGCTTATGATGGTCGTGGTCCCTCAATTCCAAACCATCTTCGAGCAGATGCTCCGGGGTGCTCCTTTACCTGGCCCTACTCAGATAGTGATTGGTATTAGTGATTTGTTCTCCTCCAGTCCGATATTAGTGCTGGGAGGAATGTTCGGCACGGTTGCCGGACTGTTTTTATTCAAGAAGACTAAACCGGGTGCGAAAACTTTCGACTGGTTGGCACTCAATGTGCCAGCAGTCAAGGAAGTGGCAGGGAAATCGAACATATCAAGGATTACAAGAACTTTTGGAACATTGCTTAGTAGTGGGGTTCCCATTCTGCAAGCTTTGCAGATAACCCGTGATACGCTAACAAACACTTTTTTTGTTAATGCCATGGGTAAGGTGCATGATTCGGTACGAGACGGAGAAGCAATGGCCGTTCAAATGGAAAGGGAAACCGTATTTCCCTCAATGGTAACAAGTATGGTTGAAATCGGTGAGGAAACCGGGGAACTGCCTGATATGCTTACAAGAATTGCGGATAATTATGATGAGGATGTGGACAATGCGGTGGCCGGAGTTACATCGCTGATTGAACCTGTGATGATTGTTTTTCTAGCGGTTGTGGTTGGCTTTATTGTAATTGCTTTGTTTTTACCAATCGTCGCGATCATCGAGACGATTGGGCAATAATTGTTATACTTCTTTTATTCAGTTTTCTTTTCTTTGGCGGGTAATCCATTCTTTTCCTGCCAAGCTCTAAGACCTTCAGGATTTTTACGACCCCAGGCTCTAAGTGCTTTACCTAAAGCTTTTTCCCTTTGTTCTTTATTTACGATGGATGAAGCCCAACCGACTGCACCCTCGGGATCTTTGATTGATATGCGATTTACAAACTCACCAACCACTGGATCGAGCTCAAGGGATGGAGGGAAATTATTAAGCCAACTAGCTGTTGCCACCGGATCCCTAAGAGACCACATGTTGGCAAGTAACTTCATGGCTTTTCCTCGTTTTTCAATATCTTTGAGTTGGCTTGCCCATTCAGCCGCTTCCATGGGATTATCAACTGTCCATTTTGATAGAAGATTGTTAAGTACTTGTTCGCTAGCTTTGCCAGGGGGTAAATTCTCTACCCATGTTGCAGTTCCTTTAAGATCTTTTTGGGCCAGTATATCAGCTACTTGACCAAAAATTATTGACCTAGCCGGCTCGTCTGATTCGGGGAACTTCTCAGCCCATTGTATGGCATCTTTCGTATCGAGCTTTGTATATTCTTCTACCAAAAAATTAGATGCACGCCACTTTGCATTACCTTCAGGAAATGTGCGAAAAAAACTATCGGCAGTTTCAAGATCGTTTTCTGCAAGACCTTTAACAACTCCAATCATTAGATCTTCCAGTTCTTTGGATTCAGGATTTTGACTCTGATATTTCTTGACCCAAGCAATGGATGCGTCTGAATCTAAAGCCGTCCACCCTGCGATAACTTCAGACATAGCGAATCCTCGCTCGTTCTTTTCACTCATAGAATTTTTAGCGTACAGAAGGGCTCCAACCGGGTCTATCGCAGACCAACTCCTCATTAAGAGTTTCATTTCCAAATGCCTGCCGAACCCTTTGGGTAATGCCTCAAATGCATCTACCACTTCTCCCAGTGAGTTCGAATCCATGTTTCGCAAGGCGTCCATGTAAGCTCCCATTCTTTCGAGCACACTTCCATCTTCCATAATGCGTCTGAGATTGGGGGGAAGCGGGGGAGAGTAGATAACGCTCTTTTTTTCTTTATCCCTGTCATTTTGAATAACAGCTTTTTTATTGTTATCTGAAACAGAAGTTCGTGAAACATTTTCCTTAGGAAATCCCTGATTTGCCAGATTGGGTGGAGAATAGGAATTTTCTGAAAGACTGGGGGAATCGCCAGATTTGCTTCCAAGTTCAAGCCCTAAGTAGAAAACAATTCCCAGTGAGATTGCCCAGGGTAAACCAACTCTAAAAAAGGAAGACATTATAATTTGTAAATACTTTGCTGGTCAAAAAAGAGCAAGGGAGATTAGATTAATAGCAAATGGATTAAAAATATTCATGTAAATAATGATGATATTCATTGTATGAAATCTCTCGGAATCCATGGAGGAGTGCATCTCGGGTGCCGTACCAATGAAGACGGCTTTCCCTATCTTTCTAGCCAAAGGTTTTCACCACCCGTTCATCTAAGTAAGCCTTACTATGATGAGGATACGCGTTCATTATTAATCAACTTATCCTGTCCAACGGCCGGTCTGTTATCGGGAGATCGTATGGTATGCGATATAGAAGTATCAGACCGGGCATCCATGGTTGTAACCACTCCGGGTGCTACTCGCTCTCACTATATGCGATCTGGAGTGGCAAAGGTTGATCAAAAGTTCAGGGTTCATAATGATTCTTTTTTGGAATTCAATCCGGGTTCATTAATTCTGCAAAAATCGACCTCTCTAGAGCAAAGAACTTTGCTGGAGGTCGGCGAAGAGGCCGAAGCCTTGTTTGTGGAGAAAATGCTCCCCGGTCGGATTGCCCATGGTGAATCCTTTCTATTAAAGAAATTTTCCAACCGATTAAGAATTCAAAAAATAAGAAACTCGTTCTCTTAGAATCATTCACCTTGGAACCAGAAAATGAATCAGTAAATCCGTGGAGGAATTCGTTTCCAACTCCATTTTACGGATGCTTTTATCTGGTTTCTCAAAAGGTATCAAATGAGCTTCCTGACCGGCAGGAAATTCACGCTATGAAAAACGAAAATCTAATTGTGGGATCGACTGCCATGCACCACAAGGCGGGGTGGATGGTGAAAGTTCTGGCCGGAGATCCCTATGAGTTTAGAAAAGCAATGAGAGGAATTCGAGAGATCCTTTGCAGGGCGATCGGTCGATTACCCACAAGTTTCCGCCGGTACTGATGAAAAAAGGCATTTTTGATTATGATTCCAGAGACCCTTCTTATTGCCGGTAGTGCTGCATCTGTTGGATTTATCCACACCATTCTTGGCCCTGATCATTATCTTCCTCTTGTCGCAATGGCCAAAACAAATGGCTGGAGTGGTCCTAAAACCGCCACATACACTGCTTTTTGTGGAATCAGCCATGTTCTTGGAACCATTCTTATAGGGGCGTTGGTTTTTCTGCTCGGTTTAGCCTTTTTTAGCATTGAGACCGTTCAAAGCTTTCGAGGAAATTTTGCCGGTTGGTTCCTTTTGCTATTTGGTGCCATCTATTTTGTATGGGGGATAAGATGGGCAATTCGTAGAAGCAGGTTAAATAAAGTAGCGACGCAGATGGAAGCACAGACAACCAGTTTTTCCAGGTGTACTCCCTTTGCCCTGTTTATATTTTTTATTCTGGGGCCCTGTGAACCTCTGATCCCGTTGATGTCACTGGGCTCTGGTAGTGAAGTTTTGTCCTCGCTGCTGGTTGTTTCAGCATTTTGTGGGACAACGATTCTAACGATGCTCTTTTGCGTAATGTTCTTTTACTACGGGATCTCTCGTTTCTCCCTTTTCATGAAGTTTGAAAATTATATGCATGCGGTTACCGGGCTGATCATTTTTCTTTGCGGTTCCGCAATCCAATTTCTGGGAGCCTAAGCTTATTTCTTATAAGCTGGGTTGGGCATAGGTAGTTTAGCATTCATCTTTTTTTGCCAGGTCACAAGTTTGTATTCTAGGTCTTTGGCTATTTTGGAATTTTGCTTAGCTAAATCATTTGCTTCCGATGGATCTTCCTTGAGATTGTAAAGTTCGACCTTTTCGTGATCATAAAATTTAATGAGTTTCCAATCTCCATTACGAATCGATGCTCCGGGGCTCCAGGTTGATCCGTGATAGTGTGGATAGTGCCAATACAAAGTGCGTGCTTTCCTTTTTTTTCCGTTCAGCTCGGGTAATAGGCTTCGACCATCTGCATGAAGTTTTGGACGAAGAGGAAGTCCGGCGAGTTCGAGCATGGTAGGGAAGAAATCCATCGAGACAATAGGTTGGTTGGAAATACTGCCCGGTTTAGTGACACCAGGTGCTCGAATGATTGTGGGTTCGCGTAATCCTCCTTCATAAAGCCAACCTTTGCCTGCACGAAGAGGAGAGTTGCTTCCCGGTCCCATTTTTGGTTTGGTACTGAGGCCGCCATTATCGGAAAAGAAGATAACCACCGTTTCGTCCGATAATCCTAATTCGTCCAATTTGGCTAATAAAGTTCCTACGCTGTCATCGACAGCTGTCACCATTGAAGCAAGGGCTGGATTATCCTGACGCATACGGGTTTGACCTGAATGCTCTTGCTTGGACGGTGTTGTACCTGAAAATTTATCAGCCTTTTTTTGGTAATGATCAATATGTTTTTTATAAGCCTGAATGGGCGTATGGATATTGTAATAGGAGAGGTATAGCAGGAAGGGGTTGTCTGCATTCCGATTTTCGAGAAAACGGGCTGATTCCTCGGTTAAACGTTCGGTCAGGTATTCATCTTTCTTTTTGGATTTAAGAACGGGGTTGTTCCACGGTGAATAGTATCCACCTGGTGGACTTCCACGATGGTGTCCTCCAATGTTGATGTCGAAGCCCTGATCGGTTGGCCAATGTCCTTCATTTCCTAAGTGCCACTTGCCTGCAAAGAAAGTTTGGTATCCATGACTTTTTAATTCCTCGGCAATCGTAACTTCTTTTAGGGCAAGATTATCTCTATCCTGAGGATGAAGAAGTTTATTCTTTTTATTATTTGACGAACCGGGAATCCAGTCGGTTATATCCACTCGCACGGGATGCCGTCCCGTCATTATACTTGCTCGGGTAGGGGAGCAAACGGGGCAGGCGGCATAGCCGTAATTAAACTTCATCCCCGTCTTCGCTAGGTTATCGATATTTGGGGTTTCATGAAAAGTGGAACCATAAGTGCCAAGATCCATCATCCCCATATCATCGACCAAAAAGAAGACGAAATTCGTCTTCTTCTTGGCGGTAACTGAAAAAGCAATGAGCAGAAAAGAGAAAAGTATTCTGCCCATTAAAAGAATTGAATTAGAATTCCCTTGAGACACTTAACCCAATAACGCGAGGAGACCCTACGATTCCTGGACTTCCAGTAAGGCTACTTACTAACGAAGTGTAGTATTCTTCGTCGGTTAAATTAGTTCCAAATAGATTCACTTCCCATCCATTATTTGCGTAACCGATATTTGCATTTAGTAGTGTATAGGAATCATTAATGGTTTCAGATGCAGTTTGATCTAAATAGGATGTTTTTCCAATATTTTTAAGACCTAAATTAGTGTAAAAGAATTCATTGATTTGCTGCCTGTAATTAATTCCTAAGGTACTTTCGGGCACAAATGGAACCTTTTTTCCGGCAAAATTATGAGGTCCAATCGGAAATTGTGTAGTGGCATCAAAACTTGCGGCACTGTGTTTTTTAATTTCACTTTCGTTTATTCCTAAACTTAAATTAAAAGTTGATGATTCAATAGGTCGGACGAAAAGCTCAACTTCAAGTCCATAAATTTCAACTTCTTCGGCATTAGCTACAAAATAATCAAAAGAACCGGAAGGCTTTTCAAATTGATAATTCTCAACATCATTCCAAAAAACAGCTAAACTTCCTCCCATATCTTTTTCTTTTCTCAAGAAATCGACTTTCAATTCATTGGCCCAATTCTTTTCCTCTTCGAATTCAAGATTAACAATCCCTAGGGCAATTAGGCCAGAATTTCCATCCACATATGCAGAGTACCCACCAGGTTTTTGGGATAAAGAGGAGTTAAAGGAAAATCTTATCTGTTCATTTAATTTATGAGAAAAATTGGCATATGAGGTAAACCAATCAAAGGAATTTTCCAAATTACTTGGGGTAACTGTAGGCAAAAAAGGATAAGTGTTGATCTTGCTTCTTTGCATTTTCTTTTTTTCATGATCAAACCTTAAGCCAAGTTCGTAATTAGAATTTGCTCCGATTGAGTCAGAAATTTTTGCGTGGAGGGCAAATTTTTCGTTATCAAAGGAATAAGAAGTCGTGGAATTGTAATTAGCATAACCGGCAATATTTGAGGAATTACCATCACTAGGCATAGGGACAACTCGAGTTGCAACGCCAGTTACATCCTCTTGGCCAAGGCTTATTCCAAACAACCAGGAAAATTCTTCGATATCTCCACCTGATATCTGTAATTCCTCCCAAATGTTTTCCCGTTCTTCAAAAATTTTAGAGGTCGAATCAAGATCTGGTCTGAATTGAGATAATCCTGCCAATTGGCTATCTACGAAAGTCAAATCAAGCAAACTGGGATCAAGTTGCCAGAAGTTTCGTGAGGTGGTTGATTTGATTTTTCCAAAATCCGTATCCATCTTAATTGATATGTACTGAGAGTTGTTTGAAATCTCTCCGATTTCCTTAATGGACGAATTTCGATTGTAAAAGCCATTGTATTTGGAATTGCCNGCAGTTGATCTNGGNACAATNGGTTGAGCTCCTAGATCAAAGTCCTCCCAAGTTCCACCTAATCCAATTTCCAAACCATCTTTTGTTACCCAATTGAAACCNAGTCGCCCATTCCAACTTTTGGAAGTGGCGTCGTTACCTAATGGGTTTGTGTTGTCAGCAAACCCGTCAGTTATGGATCGGTTGATGCCAAAATAATATGAAGAGTTTTCTCCGGTGGGACCATCGGCAAGCACTCGGTAGTTTTGAGTATTAAAAGTGCCGTAGGATGCATACAGTTTTGAACGATGATTTTTGTCAGGCCTTCTGGTTTTAATGTTGATCACTCCGCCAGGGGAGTTTTTGCCAAAGCGATGCCCCTGAGAACCACTAAGAATTTCTACGCTTTCCACCTCGAATAAAGTGGATGAATATGTGGAAGTGCTACCTGCTGGTATTCCATCAACATAAAGATTGACCGCAGGATCTCCAAATAGCTGGGTATTACCAATTCCTCTTAATGTGATTACATCTCCATAAGATTGTTGCCCATTAGAATTAACATAAAAATTGGGAGATGAACCAGATAGATCAGAAATAGAAGCAATTTTACTCGATTCAATCGTATCACCGCTAAGAATTGATGCTCGAGACAAATCAATCTCGCCCTTGGAGCTGCCTTGCACGGCAAGTTCGGGAAGAGTTGCTTTCGCATCATTAGAATCGGATTCCTGTGCTAGTAAGGTGCCAGCAAGCAGAATCAAGGAAAGTGNATATTTTATCATAAATTAGTAAAACCGACATTTATGTAATTTGTATTTATTACGGGCAATAAAAAATGTGGATATTTGCAGAATTAATCGAGGGGCTTTTTCTCATAATCACTTCCATTCACCCAACCGGTGCGTGGAGTTTTCTTACCACTCATGTATCGTTCGTAAAAATTATTCCAGTCTCCAACGAATGGATATTTGTCAAAAAGAAACCCCCGATCAAACATTCTTGGATCTTTTTGTTTCTTCAGTTCGATTTGAAGTTGTACTCTTAAATTCTTCTCGACTTTGTAGAATTTAGGGTTGCCGGCTAAGTTTACCACACAGTCGGGATCATTAATTAAATCATATAGTTCTGTTTGTTTTCTTTTACCAAAGCTCATTCGCCAGTATTTTGTCTCTCCCTTTCGTCTTTGATCAATGAGTAGACTCTTAATTGGACTACCATCACAATTTAAATAGCCTGTTTCTGGATTTCCACCCGGCCATCTGTCGGTTTCGAAATTTCGAATATAGAGAAAATCTTTTTTTACGATTCCGCGAATGGGATATCCACGGTTATTGGGACGACCCACATCATGTCTTTCCTTACCCACCAGGACAAAGTCTCTGTTGGTATTGATTTGCCCGGATTTCGGGGATGAGAAAATATCAAACAGGCTTGATCCAGTGATGGGTTGCATACCAGATCTTTCTTCAGGTATTCGGGCAGTTTCAAGAAGGGTAGGTGCCAGGTCCGCGAAACTGACATAATCTTCGACGATTCTCTTATTCCCTTCGATGCCTTTTGGCCAACGAATTGCCAAGGGTATGTGATTGGAATAGTCATAAACCTGTCCCTTGCACCGAGGGAAAGGCATACCATGATCAGAAGTGGCAATCACAATGGTATTTTCTAACATTCTCACTTTATCCAAGGTTTCTAAAATTTGCCCGAGGTGATTGTCGTAATGTTCCACTTCAATTGCATAGTCGAGCATATCGCTTCTCACGATTTCATTATCCGGCCAAAATTTAGGCACTCTTTCAATATCCGAAAGTTTTTTACCCATTCTTTGTCCAATTCCATTTTCATATCCTCTGTGCGGTTCGGTTGTGCCAAACCAAAACGCCCAGGGATTACCTCTGGGGCTTTCCTTGAGGAAGGAAATGAAATTGGCGGTGTAGTCATTGTTGGATATTCCTTTACCCGGAGGAATTAGTTTTTCCCGATTATAGATAGTTCCAGTTAATAAACGGTCAATACCCCGATGATTTTTTGCAATCCCTGGACCCCATCCTTTGCCGGTAAAGCCAGTCGAGTATCCATTTTCCGTCAATACTTCCATCCACCCCTTAAATTTAGCGGGGAAGGTATTCTGGTGGTTAGCCGCCTCTTCCAATTGCCAGGAATTTCTTCCTGTCAGTATTATTGCTCGGGATGGTGCACATTTTGCGTTGGGCGTATACGCTCGGTTGAACAGAATTCCTTCTCGGGCAACCCGGTCAAAGGCAGGTGTTTTAATCCATTCACATCCGTAGGCACCGGCGTGCCCAAAGCTCCAATCATCTGCAATGGCGAAGAGAATATTGGGTCGCTCGATCATTTTCTTCGACAACAGCGAAATTGAGCTTAGTAACAGGTAAATAATTGAAAGTATTATATTTCTTTTAATTTTGATTAATGAGTTGGTTGGGTAATTTAAAATATTGTTCTTCGATCAGAAAGAACCTTTCAATCCTTATCCCATGTTAAAATCTAATTTTGGCCGGATTTCTTTAGAAGCGACTCGATAAATTCTTGGCAATGGTTGCTCCAATATTGAGCGACGCAGTTGCTGCTGGGGAAGGGGCGTTGCAAACATTGATGATCCGGTTGTTTTCCTGAATAAGAAAGTCGTCGACCATGGCTCCGTCTGGACTGACTGCCTGGGCACGAATCCCAGCCGGTACCGAATGCAGGTGTTTTGCTTCAATCTCTGGGATTAATCTTTGCAGTGCCTTTACAAAAGCCCCTTTATTGTATGAACGCCACATCTCGCCCCAACCCATTTTCCAATGCTTCATCGCCATTTTTTGAAATCCGGTATAAAAAATCGATTCAAGCAGGTCTTTTACATTAAGATCAAATTTTCCATAAGCTTCTCTTCCGAAGGCAAGCACCGCATTGGGGCCACATTCAACCGAATTATCAATCATTCGGGTAAAGTGAACTCCAAGAAAAGGGAATTCTGGATCGGGTACCGGATAAATAAGATTTTTACATAGATGTTTTGAATCTTCGGTTAATTCGAAATATTCCCCTTTAAAAGGAATGATCTTTGCCGGAGATTGTTCACCGCCAAGCTCGGTTATTTTGTCGGAATGAAGTCCTCCACAATTGATCAAATGTTTACATTCAATTTGCTGTTTGTCTGTTTCAACCACAAGACTGGATGCCATGTTCCTTATTTTGGTAACTTGGTGACCTAGGAACAGCCTGTTTTCTTCTTTCTCCTGGATTATTTCTCCAAGGCGCAGACAAACCTGTTTGTAATTTACGATTCCACATTCGGGTACATGGATGGCTTGCACTCCGGCAACATGGGGTTCGATCTCAAGCATTTCTTCCCGGGAAATGATTTTACAGTTCACCCCGTTTTCCTGCCCGCGTTGAAAAATGTTCTGCATGCGGGGAATCTCCTCGTCATTGAGGGCGACGATAATTTTCCCGCAAAGTTCGTGATCAATTCCCTGTTCCTTGCAAAATTGTTCCATTGCTTGCTTGCCGTTTCGGCAATTAATCGCCTTGAGGGAACCGGGTTTGTAATAAATACCCGTGTGAAGAACGCCGGAATTGTGTCCGGTCTGATGCTTGGCCAGGGAGGTTTCTTTTTCCAAAACCACCAGTTTTAGTTTGGGATGTTTTTTTGAAAGTTGGTAGGCCGTAGCTAACCCGACAATCCCGCCACCGATGATACAGATATCAAACATGATCGAGTAAACTTAAATTAATCCAATTGGATTTTTCCATAAGATCGATCCAGGTGGGCATATCCTCCGTCAGGATAAAAAATTTGACCCGTTGTGTGAGAGGATCGGGGTGAGGCAAGAAACACCACTGCATCAGCGATTTCACGATCAGTTGTCATCCTTTTACCAAAGGGAATATTTTCCTCAATCGAGCCAAGAGTTTTATCCGGATTCTCCAGTGTATCGAGCCAGCGCTGGTACATGGGGGTCATAACTTCCGCAGGAATTACGGCATTCACTCGTACCCCTTTATCTGCCAAATCGAGTGCCCATTCGCGGGTCAGGGCATTCATTGCTCCCTTTGAAGCCGCATAGCCTGATGTGCCGCCCTGACCGGTTTCGGCCACTTTGGATCCAATGTTTATGACTGCGCCTTTATTGCGAACCAGTTCATTCAATGAATAGTGAGTCAGGGCAAATACATGAACCAGGTTTTTACGTAGACTGTTAAAAAAATCTTCGGTGGGTGACTCCAAACCCACGCCATCATTGGTACCGGCGTTGTGTATTAAGTAATCGATTCTACCAGTCTTTTCGATGGTTCTTTGAATTGCTTCCTTACAGGCTGATTCTTCGGTTAATTCGGTTGGGATGCAAAAGACCTTTTCCCGGTTAGCCCCAAGCTCTTCGATCAAGGAATTAGCGATATCTGGATTCCGATCAAGGATGGCAACAGTGGCTCCTTCCGCATGGAAAGACTTTACGATTGCAGCCCCGATTCCCTTGGCACCGCCGGTTACAACCGCAACCTTTCCCTCGACTTCGAGGTTCACTTCGAGGCGACGACCTTTTGGGTGGATGAGCCCAGTTGATCAATACCAAGCTCAACTAGATCTCCCGCTTTCAAGTAGACCGGAGGATCCATGCCCAACCCAACACCTGGTGGAGTCCCTGTTGAAATGATATCTCCGGGCAACAAGGTCATGAACTGACTTACATAACTCAAGAGGAATGGAATTTTGTAATGTAAGTTGGATGAGTTGCTCGATTGCATGGTCTCCCCATTGACTTTGAGCCACATTTTCAAATTGTTTACATCTTCAATTTCGTCGGGGGTAGCGAGGAACGGACCAAATGGTGCGAAGGTGTCACAACTTTTTCCCTTCACCCACTGACCGCTTCTTTCCAATTGAAAGGCACGCTCGCTGTAGTCGTTATGCAGGGCATAGCCTGCCAAGTGATGCATTGCATCTTTCTCGTCAACATAGCTGGCCTTTTTTCCTACGACAAAAGCAAGCTCCACTTCCCAGTCAGTTTTATCGCCGCCACGGGGGAGGATCAGGTCATCATTGGGCCCACAATAGGCACTGCTTGCCTTGAAGAATAAAACCGGTTCTTCCGGTATATCCATCCCGGACTCGGCGGCATGATCATCAAAATTCAGTCCAATACAGACGATCTTACTGGGCCGGGCGATAGGTGCCCCGTAGCGTTCGTCTTCCGGCAAGATTGGCAGATCGCTTTCATTTTCCTTCACCCACTCCTGAAGGCGTTGAAGACCATCGGTTTCAAAAAACACCTCGTCATAGTCTTCACCAAATCCGGAAGTTTCCACTTCCCGGCCATCTTTTAAAATAAGACCTGGCAATTCTTCTCCAGGCTGTCCTTTACGAATAAGTTTCATGATTGGTTATTTATTTTAAGCTCATTACGCCACCGTCAATATCATACGCTCCCCCGGTAATGAAAGAGGCATCGGAGGAGCAGAGGAAAGAGGCAATATTGGCAATTTCATGGGGTTCTCCCATTCTGCCAATGGGCTGATACTTTGACAGTTCATCAAATTTTTCATTCCGTTTGTTTTCATCCGGATAGTATTTTTTAAGAAAGCCATCGACAAAAGGTGTGTGCACACGACCCGGGCAAACACAATTACAGCGGATTCCGTGATCGACATAATCGCGGGCAACACTGAGCGTCATGGCCAGGACGGCACCCTTGCTTGCAGAGTAAGCAAAGCGGTCAGCAATTCCCAGGCGTGAGGCAATGGATGCAAGATTGAGAATCACACCCGATTTCTTTTCGATCATTGTTGGGATGATGTTCCGGAGACACAAAAACATACCCTTGGCATTCACTTCCATTACCTTATCAAAATCTTCAACGGATGTGGTGGTGGCGGTACCCACATTGGCAATGCCTGCATTGTTGATCAAAATATCGGGTGTTCCGAATTTTTCTGAAACTCCTGACAGTGCATTTTGGATGCTTCCTTCATCAGTGATATCACACTTGAAAAAATGGGCTTCCTGTCCTTTGGTCAGGATCTCCTGAGTGGTTTCTTCGCCGGCAATCTCATCCGCTTCCCAAATGGCAACCTTGGCACCTTCCTCGGCAAATCGCCTGGCGATGGCTTGGCCGATTCCTTTTCCTCCTCCAGTGACAATGGCTGTATTATTTTTGAATTTACTCATTAATTATGATCCTTACAGAGACATACCGCGTTTCCAAGGTAAGAAGTCATCCCTCCCTTGAATCGTTGATTTGGTTTTCTTGTTTCCCGAGGCGTACTCAATCACTTCATTAAGTAATTTTTCTCCGATCGACTCCACGGTTTCGCTCCCATCAATAACCGGTCCCGTATCGAAATCGATATATTCGTAGAAGGAACTGGCGGTCTTGGAGTTACTGGAAATTTTAATCACGGGAGCAATCGCGTTACCTGTGGGAGTACCGAGGCCGGTTGAGAAAAGGATAAGATTGGCACCGGCACCTGCGAGTGCAGTAGTTGATTCCACATCATTGCCCGCGGTACAAAGGAGACTAAGTCCATCCTTTGTGACCCACCCAGGGAAGTCCAATACATCAACTACGGGAGAAGTACCTCCCTTGCGAGCGGCTCCCGCAGATTTCATCGCGTCGGTTATCAACCCGTCTTTTACATTACCAGGAGATGGATTCATGTGAAAACCGGAACCTGCTTCTTTTACACGGAGTTCATAGTTACGCATGATTTCAATAAAGCGATTTCCAATGTTTGGAGTTGCACACCGATTTACAATTTCCTGTTCCACCCCGCAAAGCTCAGGGAACTCGGAGAGGATTACCCGTCCACCGGTTGCAGCAAGCAGATCGGCAGCATGACCCATCGCCGGGTTAGCCGATATTCCGGAAAATCCATCGGATGCCCCGCATTCCATTCCCAGACAGAGCTTGGAAAGGAGGGCAGGTGTTCTTTTCAATTCATTGATTCGAGATAATCCGGCATAGGTCTGACGAATTGCCTGCTCCAACATTTCCCTTTCTGAGGGGTATTTCTGTTGCTCGAAAACAAGCAGTGGCTTGTCAAAGTTGGCGCATCGCTTGGCAATTTCATCTTCAAGGATCGAGACCTGGGCGTGCTGGCAGCCCAGGCTCAGGACTGTAATTCCACTGACATTGGGATTGCATGCATATCCGGCAAGGAGGGCACAGAGTTCCTCAGAAATTCCGCGCGTCTCTCCGCATCCAAGACCGTGAGTGAGAAACTTGATACCATCTATGTTTGGAAATATTGGGGAAGGTTCATGATCGGTTCTATCGGGCAAAGAGACAGAATCGGGGTTTTCCCCTCGACTGTACGCATCAGCGAGTGATTGGGAGAAAACCTCGTATTGATTCCGTTTTGATAGACCCAGTGCCCGAAGCATCGATGTTTTTAGGGTTTCAATATTCCCATTTTCACAAAACACCATGGGGACGACCAACCAGTAGTTGGCAGTACCGACGGAACCGTCCGATCGCACATAGCCATTAAATGTGCGATTTTCCCAATTCGAAATGGGCGGGGCGTCCCAACTGAATTGATCTTCACTTGACCGGTAATCCTCTGCCCGGTGCACCACATTTTGAGTGGTTATTCTTTCTCCTTGTGAAATTTTTTGAGTGGTTTCACCAACCAAGACTCCATAAAGGTGAACCTGTTCTCTGCTTTCTAATTCAACTGGTGCAAATTTATGTTTAGCCGGAATGTTCTCAGTGAGTTTGAACGAAGACCCATTCCAATTGATGTCGGTTCCTTCGTCTAAGTCCTGCAGGGCGACCAGAAGATTATCATGCGGAGAAATTTGGAGGAAACTTTTCTGTAGTTCGGGCATTGGATAGGGGATCCGTACAAAAGGTGAGGTTAAGATCTATATCGAAGTTGATTTTGATAATAATCAATGAGGTGTAAAAGGGGAATAGATAATCTTGGTTAAGGCATATCTATTTCTGATCTTCTACGATAATCGAGAGCTCATGTACGGCAATCTCAATTGATCTGATCAAGGTCTTCTATTCTCCAGCTTAATTCGTACTCAGTCGAATTTGATCCAATCTTCCGACTTAAAGTCATAATACCTCAGGGAATTTCTATCTTTTAAATCAAGGTACAACCATCCTTCGTTTGAATTTGAAAAGCAATAGGGGAATGCAGAGGCTTGCGTCCAAATCCAACCGAGTTCTTTTGACCAAAGCCAAAAGCTGTCCTCGCTTGATTCGCTGAAATATAGCCATTGTAGTTCAGTATGATAAATCCAAGGAAAGGAAAGGTCGTAGAAATTACCAAACCAGGCTTGGGCTTTCCAACTGCCATCCAATTCTTCCACCT
>PATX01000009.1:0-11266 GCA_002713685.1 Opitutia bacterium
GCAGAAATTGGAAAACTTAAACTTTCAGATGGACTATTAGAACTGACAATAATTTCTTTGGATTCCCCTGTATCGTATCCATCGCCATTAATCTTGAGAGAATATTCACCATAAGGGATATTGTTAAATTCGAAAAAACCGTTGTTTTGTACACTCACATCATAAAGACCATTATCACCAGAAAGGATAGCAGTAAGGCTGCTTAAAGATGTTGCCCCTGTAACCGACCCAGTGATTGTTTTACTTGATGCAGAGTCTTCAGGATTGGCTTTCAAAAAGTTACTCTGTAGAGAGAGTAATAAAATGAATCTTATTGTGAGATGTAACTTTTTTTTAAAAACATTCATGACGGACTTTTATTTTGGAAAAATGGACAACTTATTAATAAAAAAAGGTATTAATTTCAAATATTGATACAAGTTAATAATTAACTAGAATTGTTTACAATTGATATGACTGAAACAAAAAAAAGTAAGGTGGAATGGATTATCATCATCGGACTTGCCACTCTATTTGGTGCAATTTGGCTTTTAGCTCATTGGAACCTCTCGCGACAGCCACCCCATCACAAGGGTCCGGGCAGCGTGGGATATGAAGACCCCACTCCTATTCCCGTAAAATTAGAAACTAATTCTTCTCATTGAGTAAGCTGGTATGCATCAGCGGCTGTTCAAAAGGATTGGGTCGTGCTATGGCGATCGAATTCCATAAACGAGGCTGGAGAGTTGCCGGAGGAGCCCGAAATGAGGAAGCCTTGGAATACCTTAATAAAGAAATCGGAGGTTCATGTTTTTTTGATACTTTCGATGTTAGTGAACCAGAAACTGTCGAATACTTTGCTCAGTTGATGGAAGATACTCTAGGCGTACCAGACTTACTGATTAATAATGCAGGTGTAATTAATCGAAATGCACCTCTGACTCAAGTACCCCCCGAGGAATTTGCTAATGTCCTTTCGATAAACTTGGGAGGAATTCATAATATGATTCGTTCATTTGTTCCTCGAATGGAAAAACGAGGAAATGGTATAATCGTTAATTTTAGCTCCTATTGGGGACAATCGACCGCCCCAGAAGTTGGCCCTTACTGTGCAACAAAATGGGGAGTCGAAGGGCTGACACGCTCCCTTGCACAGGAATTACCACAGGGACTAGCGGCGGTAGCCTTCAACCCGGGAATTATCAATACGGATATGCTTCGTTCCTGTTTTGGAGATGGTGCTTCTTCGCATGAGAATCCAGCAAATTGGGCAAGGTATGCTGTTGATCGACTTGAGAAAATTGGACTCCCAGACAACGGTCAGACCATTATTGGACAACCTTAAAATAATCTTGGATATTGCTACAAGCCAATCGTTTTCATAGGAAGATTCTATGCTAGTACATACAGTTATATTTTGGCTAAAAAAAGATCTTACCGAAGATCAAAAGCTGATATTCACCAATGAAGTTAAAACTTTGGGTGACATATCTTCTGTTGAAAGTTTTCACCTTGGCACTCCCGCCCCCACCCCCAAAAGGCCAGTTATCGAAGATAGTTACGATTATGCGATCACTGTTGTTTTGAAAGATATGGAAGCTCATGACCACTATCAGGTGGACCCAATTCACCTTGATTTTATTGATAAATGTAAGGATTTTTGGGAACGGGTCGTTATATACGACGCAGACTAAGGGCTTAACTATTTGAAATGGATTGACCTGACAGAAAACGGATCAATCCATACGCCAGAACAACGGCCATTGGTCCAATCACAAAGCCTTGAGGTCCGTAAGACAAAAGACCTCCAATGATGCCAAGAAAAAGCATGAAACTGAGCCATGCACCTTGTTCATGTAATCTCTTCCCCATGCCTGCACGGAAACGGCTAATTCCATAGTTCAAAAGCAAACTTAGGGATGCTAGGATTAATGCCGTAATGGGTTCACCCCTAGACCATACGAGGGATGCCAAGGGCAACCAAATCATTGCACTTCCCACCACCGGGACCAGCCCAGCAAAAGATCCAAGAAAGAAAACGGGGAGAAAAAAGAAACCCCCAACAAAATAGGCAACTAATCCAAGAGAGAGTCCTCTAAAAATTGAAGTCAGGAGAGTGTCGCTTAAGAGGCGTAGGGTGATTTTCTGATGGAGTTTAAACCATGTCTCGACCTCTTTTTTTTCAAAACCTCCAAATTTCATGGCTTGTTGAACAAAACTTCCTCCGTGTGCATAGAGAAATGAAAGTGCAATCAAAGCAAGTGCAAGTTCAGCCACAAATCCCCTCGTTCCCTTGAATAAGAACTCCAAAAAAGAACCAGAAAATTGTCTAGTATCTCCCAAAAGGTTTTCCACAAACTGAACCGCTTTACCTTCATCGATAGGCAACCTGGGATATATCGATCTCATCTCTGAAATCCTCTGACCCACACTTTCTAAAAGAATCTGTCTCCCTTCATCCTCTCCTAGAGCTAAGGATACAACCATATTTCCAAAACTTTGCGGAGTCTTTGATGCCTCCACCAATAAAAGAAGAATAGGTGAGAGCATGAACAAAACTAAAGTTAATGTAGACAGAATAGCGGAAAATTCTGAAAGACGATTACTAGGAAGTTTCGATCCGACTTTTTGGACTAAACGGTAAATGGGTCGGTAAAAGACCGGATAGGTTAGAGCGGCCAAGGAAATCGCAAAAAGGATAAATTCAAACAAAGGCTTAAAAGTACCCCACAGGGGAATTAGAACAAAGATTAGGGCAACAAGCAGAAGACCCCGCCTCTTCCATAGGTGCCAAAAGGCATTTCTTTTCAACGAAAGCAAATCCATACCATTTTCTGAATCACTATGATCTTTTGAATCAACGCTCATGACTTGGAAACAGCAAGTTGATCTTGATGACGACGAAGAAAAATTCCGGTATTTGTTCTTTGCTTGGATAATTGATCTGGAGATCCCTTAAAGACTAATTCCCCACCTTTATCACCACCTTCAGGTCCAATTTCCACGACATGATCCGCCAATCGAATGACATCTAAATTATGTTCGATCACCACCAAAGTATTCCCTGCATCCCGCAAGCGGAACAATAAATCCATTAGTTTTTGCACATCCAACCAATGAAGACCCGTGGTCGGCTCATCAAGCAAATATAAAGCCCTCCCGGCTTGCTTTCTGCTAAGCTCGAGAGATAGTTTGAGACGCTGGGCTTCTCCTCCTGAAAGAGTGTTAGAGGGTTGCCCAAGCTTTAAATAGCCTAAACCAACCGCGTCCAACGTCTCCAATTTTCCAAGAATAGGAGGTTGCTTTGCAAACACCTCCTTCGCCTCCTCGACGCTCATATCCAAAACCTCGGCAATATTTCGACCTCGAAACCTTACCTCCAAGGTTTCTCGATTATAGCGCATGCCATGACAGCTTTCACAAGGAATGTAGACATCGGCCAGAAATTGCATATCTAACTTGACCATACCGTCTCCCTTACACCTTTCACACCTGCCTCCAGGCAGATTGAAACTGAAACGACCAGCCGAATATCCGCGAACACGGCTAAGTGAACATTGAGCATAAAGCTTTCTTAATTGATCAAAGAGTTTTACGAAAGTAGCAGGGTTCGATCTCGGACTTTTACCAATTGGAGATTGATCCACCCGAACTACTTGATCAAAGTGCTGCAACCCGTCAATTCCTGAACTTTCACCGGGTAGTTGTTTAGAGCGATGCAATTCAAGGGCAGCTGTTTTAGCTAACACTTCATTGACTAATGTACTCTTTCCCGATCCTGATACCCCGCAGACCACAGTTAGTAAACCAATCGGAAATGCGACATCGATTTGCTTTAAATTATTTGCTCTCGCTTTTTTGACTTTAAGAAAATTCTTCGATGGTTTCTTTGAACGAAAATCTTTTTGCACCGATTCTTTTCCGGATAGAAAATTTCCACTGACACTTTTGTCACTTGCGATACATGCCTTAACATCACCCGAAAAAAGCAACTCCCCTCCTTTAACTCCCGGTCCTGGCCCAACTTCAATCAAGTGGTCGCAGGCAAGCAGGGTATCTGCATCGTGTTCGACGACCACAACGGTGTTCCCACGATCCCGCAGTCCATGCACAACCCCCAGCAGACGATCATGATCAGCCGGATGAAGACCCACGCTCGGTTCATCCAATGCATAGGTTACACCGACCAAGCCCATGCCCAACTGAGTCGCAAGCCTTGATCTTTGTGCTTCTCCACCACTAAGACTCTTATAAGCACGATCTAGAGTCAGGTAGCCAAGCCCTACTTCATTAATGAACCCAAGTCTTTGTTCAAGACCATTATACGCATCTGAAACCTTCGAAAAAAGTTTTTGATTTTTTGCATTTGGCTTAAGAAAATCCCAGGCTTCCTTAGCAGAAAAGTTAAGAAAATCACCTAATGATAAATTATTAACCAAAACCGACCGAGCGAAAGAGGAAAGTCTTTTCCCTTTGCATTCAGGACAAGTTTTTCCTTGTTGATACGCAAGAAGTTTTGCCCGTAAGGTTTCACTAGAAGTAGTTCTCATTGTATTCTCAAGGTCCTTTAAGATTCCTGGAAAAACTTGTTTCTTCGCTTTGCCCCGACCTGCCTGTAACTTTAGAACAAATTCCTTTTGGGGATCTCCAAAAAGCAAAAGCTCTTTTACTTCCTCCGGAAAATTCTCCCAAGATTTACGATTATCAAATGGAACCTGTTCGGCTAAAGCTTTAAGAATATTCTTTCTTAAATTGATCATCTTTCTTGAGCCTAATCTCCAAGGTTTTATTGCTCCTTTGCCAAGTGTAAGAGAGGGGTCGGGAATGACCAAGTCCTCTCTAAAGGACAAAACATCGCCTATACCATCACAAGTTGAACATGCACCACTTGGATGATTCCAAGAGAAATGACGGGGAGTTAGTTTTGGATAAACCGTTCCACAACTTTCACAAGCAAGACTTTGGGATAAATTGATCTCTTTTTTTTGCTCTCCAGAATCTATCCACGTTATCGCTCGTTCTTCGCCTTCCTTAAAAGCCAACTCCAGGGAATCTGCCAGACGAGAACGGTTGGATTCTTTTATTACAAATCGATCAATCACAATCTCCACGGTGAATTCACGACCCGCACTTTTTTCAGGGAGTAGGTCGTAATCATCCAACCTTTTAATTTCACTATCAATACGGACGCGTTGATATCCTCTTCGTTCCAATGATTCAAATTCTTCCCGCAAAACCGACACTTTCGCGGTCATAAATGGAGCTAAAAGAATCAGTCGATTACCTTCTCCAACCTGCATAACTTCATTCACACAATCATCCAGTGAGCGCTGAGAAACCTTCGATCCATCCAAAGGGCAATGAGGTATACCTATGGTTGCCCAAAGTAGCCTGGCATAATCTGCAATCTCCGTTGCACTGGCAACAGTGCTCCTTGGCCCGGATGAACCGGCAAAAGCTTGGCCTATGGCAAGTACAGGAGAAAGGCCCTCCACAAAATCTACATCCGGGCGCCTCACTTTTTCCAAAGCCTGCCTTGCCTGAGTGGAAAGACTTTCAACATATTTCCTATGCCCTTCAGCAGCCATAACATCGAAAACCAATGAAGACTTACCTGATCCACTGACTCCAGTAACTCCAATTAGTTTACCTCTTGGAATCTCAACAGTTAGGTTTTTTAAATTATTTTCACGGGCTCGCTTGATAAAAATACATCCCTCATCAAAACCTGAATTTCCCTTTTTTTTCGCAACCATGAATAGAAAATCTTATGTATTAAAACCTATCAAGTGCCAATACCAATGGAAATCAATTTGCGTAGTTTTAGGGATGGATATTGAATTAGAGTATGTCTAAACCGAAACTATTTGTAAAAGAGGGTTGTCCGTGGTGCGTAGACGCCCTCAATTATTTTAAATTAAAATCAGTCAGTCTTGATATTATAGATGTAAGAAAAGACCCTACTCAAATGAATGAACTGTTGAAAGTGAGTGGGCAGAGCATGACCCCTACTTTACAAAACGGGGATTTCGTGGTTGCCGATTTTGATATCCAGGAATTCGAAGACGCGATGTCAAAAAATCCTCAGGAAGCGGCAAAACTTGGATTCTAGTTTGTGCTTTCTCTACAAAAGCTAGTAATTCTGGACAAGCCTTTTTCAATGATCTCGTCTGAGGTGGCATAGCTCAATCTGATATATCCATCAGACCCAAAAGCATGTCCTGAAACCACAGCCACTTTTTCTTTCTCAAGCAATTGATTGGAAAAGTCTTCTGAAGTCATCCCTAGTTCGGATATATTGGGAAACAAATAGAAGGCGCCTTGTGACCGTAGACAGTTGATCCCATTAATTGCATTCAAACCATCCAGAAGCATGAGTCTTCGCCGGTCGAAATGAACGAGCATCTCATTCACCGCCTGCATAGCTGATGACCAGTTTTGGACAGCTGCAAGAGCACCATATTGTGAAAAAGTGGTTGCATTCGAAGTCGTTTGACTCTGCAGGGAAGCAACGGCCTTGGCGATTTCAGGATTTGCAACCAAGGTTCCTAATCTCCATCCGGTCATGGAAAAGGTTTTGCTGAAACCGGAGACTGTTATCACCCGTTCAGCGGCCTCGGAAGAGAAACTGGCAGGTCGATAGTGAATAGATCCATCGTATAGAAGATATTCATAAATTTCGTCAGACATGACCAACAAATCTTTTTTACAGGCCAACTCAACAATCTCTTCCATTTCCGATTTTTCGTAAAGACAACCCGTTGGGTTGGAAGGGCTATTCAATATAATTAATTTCGTAGCAGGGGTAATGGACTCTTCGATTTGAGAAGCAGTGACTTTAAATCCTTGTTCGTCTCCAGCTAAAATAATTTTAGGCTGAGCTCCTGCGAGTTTGACCATCTCAGGATAACTTACCCAATAAGGAGCAGGGATGATTACTTCGTCTCCTGGGCCGCATGTAGCCAGGATAGCCAAGTAACATGAATATTTGCCGCCCGGGCTTACAACAACTTGGGCAGAGTTTGCCTCAGTCAGTACTCCATTCTCGTGATACTGATCCGCAAGTGCTTGACGAAGATCAGGTATTCCTGCGGCTGGGGCATATTTTGTCTTCCCTTCCGCTAACGCTTTTGCACATGCTTCTTTAATGAAAGCAGGTGTATCAAAGTCTGGTTCACCGGCACCAAAGCCGCAGACGTCTTCACCGGCTGCTTTTAACGCTTTTGCTTTCGCATCAACTGCTAGAGTTGGAGATGGGGATACATTTTTAGCCCAAGGAGATAGATAATTATTTTTCATTGAAACAAAACGAAGCTAGAAGAAACCAAATTCCAAGCAAGACGAAAGATTAGATTAATCGGTAGAGCGATAAAGTTTTGGGTCGACCTGTATGGGTTGAACAAGATTTTCAGGACGAAAAAGGGATTCATCTAAATCTAAACTCAGAGCAGCGGATATAACTTTCATTCGAGTGACTGAGCGTGATTTTCGATCACGACAGTCAATTTCCTTAACGATCCATCGGTGTCCCATTTTTTTAAAACTACGCAGAATTAAAGTTCTCTCAGCAATCTGTCCCTTTCCTAAAACTTCAACTCTCAGAGGAACGCTATATTCATCATCCAATGCCAAAGTTATAATTTGCCAGTTAGGTTTAACCTTAGTCACCCAAGGAGGGCAGGTAAAATCAAAGATATGGGCAGGTCTACCAGCCACTTTACCTGAATTTTTATATTTTCCGTCCCAAAAGACAAAGGGCATAAGCAAATCAAAAGGAGTTTGGTTCATACCCTGAACCAGCGGTTCTAAGGATTCTTCGGGAGAAATTAAATTTGGTTCGAGTTCATTTAAGGTAAAATTCCAAAATTTTGGATCTTCACCATTTTTTAAAAGAAAGTTAGTAAAATTATTCTTTTGCGTGTTATGCCCCACGGACAAACGCGACAATCCACTTCCGAGGAATGGACCATAAAGAATACCGGTCCTGACAGTTTCACTCCCGCGACTGGGCATGTGGCGAAGTTGAATTTGCAAACTGTAGCCTTCGTGAAATCGACTACCATTCGATTCACTCAGAAGGAAACTGCGATAATCCGAAAGGCGCTCCTGGGCTGATTCTACGCTTAAAATCTTGGAAAAGCCACGGACCGGGAAACGAACCGAAGATTCGAGTGTAAAAGCTGTCGTAGCTAAGACGAGAAAGGCTAAGAAATAATTGCCCACCTTACAGGGCCGAAATAATTATTCTGAGTTGTTACCTTCAGCCGGTGCTTTCTCTCCAGGAATCACTGGAACAGGAGCCGGCGCCACGGGAACGGAATCTGAAGCAGTAGGCGGAACTTCGGTATCAGTTGGGCTCGGTGGGGCCACATCGGGGTCTGGTGTCATTTCCACTCCAGTGCGTTGCAGGGTTTCAACCTCTCCAGCCTGGCCTTGGTAAGTTACATAAAGGAGAACTGCTAAAATAAAAAACCCCAGTATTCCCCAAACAGTAAGCTTAGTGAGTTGGGCAGCAGACCCAGCTCCCAAAACTTGATCAGCAGCACCGCCCCCAAGGGCAGAACCCATGCCTCCGGATGTTCTTTGAATAAGAATAAGAAGCACGATGACGAGGCAAAGTAAAATAAGCAGGGTAGTCAAAATAATGGTCATAACTCCTTCTTTTATGTATGAAAGATCTAAGCAACGCAATTCGATTTAACGAACGCCTAGCCTATCTAGAAGAGTTTTCAAATCAATTTCGTCTTGGAAAGAAAAAGTGATTTTTCCATTTCCACCTGGGTTTGCCTGAATTTTTACTTTCCTGTTAAGGACTGAAGTTGCTTTCTTAGCTAAAGGGGCAAATTCAGCGTTTCGAGCACTACTACTGGAGAGTTCCTTATTTGACTCAACCGATAATCTTTGAATTTCTTCTTCGCACCTGCGAACAGACCACCCATTTTTGACAATTTCACCTGCCAATGAAACACGAAGTTGCGGGTTATTTAGGCCTAAGAGAACTTTAGCATGCCCGGGGCTTATCTTACCATCCGCCAATAAGGTCCGAAGTTCTTCCTCAAGTTGAAGAAAACGCATCGTGTTGGTTATATATGATCGGCTCTTCCCCACCCTTTCGGCAACTTTAGCCTGCGTCAAACCAAACTCTTCAACCAAAGAATGATAACCCATTGATTCCTCGAGAGGATTGAGCCCTTCTCTTTGAAGGTTTTCGATCAATGAAAGGCTCGCCGAAGAAATCTCAGAAGTGGTCATTACTCTAGCGAGAATTTTACCACGTTTGAGAAATTGATGAGCACGCCATCTCCTCTCTCCAGCAATCAACTGGTAATCATCGAGAATTCTTCGAACAACCACTGGTTGGAGTAACCCTTCCGATTCTATACTGGCAGCTAATTCTTTAATTGATTCCGGATCGATGGTTTTCCTCGGTTGATATGGATTGGGGACAATTTGATCTGTTCCAATCTCCAATAATTCAGCATCCTGAACAGAACCACGACCCGAAGGAACCGTGCTATGATTAACGAGTTCGGTATTGGCAGTCTCAGTTGGTAATGGTACCGATTCGACAGGAGTTGAAGGTTTATTAACCGGGGCAGTTCCTCCTGAAATGAGACTACCTAATCCCCTACCCAATCTGGATGGTGGTTTTGCCATGGTTATTTCTGAGGAACAAAAAGTTCTTTTCCAACAAATACTTTAGTAGGATCTGCAATCTGGTTGGCATCAATTATCCACTTTACCTTCGATTCATATTTTTTGGCAATACTGCTGACCGTCTCTCCTTTTTCCACTTTATGAACAAAGCCTTTCTGAGGATAATCCGTTGAGAAAGTCTTCGCAGGTGTCGGCGTGGCCGTGCTCTTTGAAACAGTTTCGAACCCATCATTCATCTGCTTGATAAGTTCCTGCATCTGTTGGTTAACACTGGTTTGTATCGTTGCTTGTGATCCTGTGTTCGCCTGTACTCTTTTTTCGAGAGATGATAGTCTGCTATTGATTTGAATCACTTGGGCTGCAGAGACGCCTTGGTCTGAATTAGCTTTCTTGGAAAAGCTATCAACCGCCACTCTCAACTGAGCATTCTCTCTTCGTAAAAGCTCAACTTCACTACGCAATCCAGCTAGTTCACGAGAAATTAGTTCCAAATCTTGTTTAAGATTTGCTACTTGTACATTGCCCCATGAAGTAAAAGGAGAAAGAAAGAAAATCCCAAAAGTTAATTTATAAAATATATTTTTCATAATACACCACATCAATGAAAGTAAATATAGTTTGTATTGGATTCAAGAAATCTTTCGCAGATTAATGAAACTTTTCTGATACCAATGCCGAATTCGAGGAGAAAGTTATTTGACAGGGTTGCTTGAAGGAAAAACCTCTTAAAAAATCTGAGACACCGAGCATTTTACCGCCAGGCTTTTGTAACTGAAGAATCTGTAAAGTGCCTTCCCCAGTTCCAAGCATAAGTTTCGAATTTTCAACTATAAGTTCACCAGGTCTCAATTGTTTTGCACCAGAGATTTTACATTCTCCCACACGAAGAGGCATGTCTTCGTAAAAGAACAGGCTACCTGGCCATGCCCTAAATGCACGACTCCTCCACTCCAATTCCTCTGCGGTTAAAGAAAAATCAAAGTATGAATCCTCTTTCCCTAATTTACGGCAGTAAGTGACTAGTCTTGGGTCCTGTTCCCTTTCTTTAGCCTCTCCGTTGAGTAGGTCAGTTAGATTTCGATCAATCACAGGAACACAGGCCTTTGCTAATTTATTCCTTAAAGAAGCACCAGTATCATCCTCAGTAATGGGGACTGATTCCTGATCAATGATCGGCCCGGCATCCATTTTTTTTACCATCCTCATTAGCGTCACCCCTGACTCTTTTTCTCCACAGGCCAGAGATGTTTCAATTGGCGAGGCACCCCGAAATGAAGGTAACAAGGAAGCATGCAGATTGTAACAACCATGTTTTGCAGAGTTCAAAAATTCTTGGCTTAGAATATGTCCGTAAGCCATAACCAAAACCAAATCTACATCTTTTTCTCTTATCCACTCATTTTCTTCTGCACTGGGCTTAACGGGAGTCTCCACTTCCAAGCCTGATTCCAATGCCCATTCTTTAATAGGATTTGGTTGCAACTTCCTGCCTCGACCACTCCTACGGTCAGGTTGCGAAAGAACTCCTAAAACAGAGACTCCGTTTAATCGGCTAAGATAATCAAGCATCGGTAAAGCGATTGCATCCGATCCACAAAAGATAATTTTTTTTAAGTTNGNATAGTTCAAT
>PATX01000009.1:11271-20410 GCA_002713685.1 Opitutia bacterium
CTATCATGAATTGNTCAGAGTTTTCACTCAATTTAATTCAGGCANAAAAAAAGCCGCTTANGAGCGGCTAATAATAAAATTGNAGNAATCTTTAGCTTTTTTTCTCTTCCTTATACCGGGCTTCTTTACCNGCAAGTGAAAACTTAAGTGGACAACCAGCCAGACCAAACTTTTTATGAATACCCTTTTCTAAATACCGACGATAAGGATCTCCCAGCTTATGCTCACGATTGCAAAAGAGCTTAATCCGAAAAGGTCGGTTCTCTACCTGTACCGCATAAAATACTTTAAATCTCTTCCCTTTGATTTTAGCCGGTGGACGATGTTCCCACATTTCGCCAATTAATTTATTAAGGGCTGAGGTTGAAATCGACTTGTCCAATCTAGTATTTAAATCACGGCCCATTTGCAGAAAATCTTTGATTGCATGGCCCGTCTGAGCAGAGACAAAACAAACTGGAGAATCAGGTAAGAAGAAAAGTTCTTTGCGAATAGACTTTAGATAGCTTTTACGGAAATCTTTTTCATCCTCATATCCAGGAAGCGGATCTTTCCTAAAGCCTTCCAATGCGAGATCCCATTTATTAACAAGAATCGCGAGTGCCCTTCCCTCTTCTAACACATGACCAGCGAGAATTTTGTCCTGCTTTGTGACTCCTTCTCTTGCATCGAGGACAAGAAAAACAATATCCACTTCCTCAATTGCATGTTTGGTACGAACCGCAGAAAAATAATCTAAAGAATTGTCTACACGTTTCCTTCTCTTAAGACCAGCCGTATCAAAAAGCCTAAATTTCCAGGGCTCTTGATCTTCTCCAACATCATAATCTAGATCCAACTCAACGGTTTCTCTCGTGGTACCGGGAACATCGCTTACAATCAATCTCTCCATATTAAGCAATCGGTTGCATAAAGATGATTTCCCCACATTAGGTCGCCCGATAAAGGCAATCCTGGTACGTAAACCGCTGTCACCTTCCTTCAATGGTGGAAGTTCGGGGAGTAATTTCAATAATAACCGAGAAAGTAAATCAATCCCATGATCGTGCTCAGCTGAAACTAAAACCACATGCTCAAAACCAAGTTTTCCAAATTCAGCAGAAGAGTAATTTTTCTCAGGTTCATCTATTTTATTGACGACGAGGACAGGCGATTTCCCCATTTTGCGAAATTTAGATGCCAAAGTTTCATCCAATGGAAGCAACCCTTCTCGACCATCCACTACAAATAAAAGAAGGTTAGCTGCCTGAATAGCAAATTCTGCCTGATCCTCGGTAGCATCCTGAATTTCTTTGGGGGTCATTTCGGGTAACATTCCAATCCCTCCGGTATCCATCAGGGCAAAGCCATCAGGGGAATCAGCAACCACCACATCACGCGTTACACCCGGACGATCATGAACAATAGAAATCCGTTTACCCGCCAAACGATTAAACAAACGACTTTTTCCTACATTGGGCCTTCCCACAATAGCTACACTCACTTGTCCACTCATTATAAATTAATTGGAAATCTTAAACCGCTGCGGAGGCATGATCCTTATCCGCCTGCACAGATTCGACAAATTTATCGATGCGATCGGCTGCTTCGATCAGTTTGTCATAGGATGTGGAAAAACTTGCCCTCACATGGTTTTTCCCATGAGGACCAAAAGCAGTACCGGGAACGACTGCAACTTCGTGCTCACGTAGAAGACGATGACAGAAATCCACTTCATTTAGACCCAACGACTGAACACTTGGAAATGCGTAAAAGGAACCCCTCGGCAAATGACAATTTAATCCCATTTGATTAAAACGGCGGACAATGAAATCTCGGCGTTTTTGGTATTGCTCACGCATCCGCTGAACATCGTCAAGCCCATGACGAAGTGCTTCAATGGCAGCCTCCTGGCTCAAAATCGGTGCACACATCATGCAATACTGATGAATTTTCATCATGGCCTCGATTAACCAATCGGGACCACATGCGAATCCAANCCTNAAACCAGTCATGGCAAAGCCTTTGGAAAAACCATGTAATAAGATCGTTCTTTCTTTCATTCCTGGAAGATCGACGATACTCACATGCTCTCCCTCATAAGTTAGTTCAGCATAAATTTCGTCGCTAATCACGATAAGATCTTTTTCNACTGCAAATTTTGCGAGCCTTTCCAGNTTCTGCTTATCNGCAGTNCCCCCAGTTGGATTGGTGGGGAAATTTAGCAAAAGAACTTTGCAACCCGGCTGCCATGCTTTTTCGAAAGCTTCCGGATCTAAGGAAAAGGATTGTTCGGGAATAGTTCCAACGGGAATGGCTTCACCAAACGCAAGGCTTACACTCGGAGCGTAGGAAACATAACAAGGCTCATGGTAGAGTACCTTGTCTCCGGGGTTAAGAATTGCTCGCAAAGCAATATCGATTGCTTCCGATACTCCAACTGTAACAAGAATCTCTGATTGAGGATCATAATCAGGTCCAAAAAAGGAAGAGACATATGAAGAAATTTCTTTGCGTAAACTGAGTAGTCCACGGTTGTCGGTGTAAGAAGTCTTCCCTTTCTCAAGTGCAAAAATGGAAGCTTCCCGAATTTTCCAGGGTGTGATGAAATCAGGTTCGCCTATTCCCAAAGAAATAGCCTGAGGCATCTCCGAAACAATTGCAAAAAAATCCCTGATTCCCGAGCGGGGGAGGTTTTGAACATGTTCAGCAATGTAATCCTGGGGATTCATTTACCTTTAAGCACTTACCGGAGGCTTCTCGTACGCCTCACCATCTTTGGCCAAAAGATGTCCGTGTTCCTTGTAGGATCTGAGTAAGAAATGAGTGGCGGTTGAAAGCACACCATCGATCGTTGAAAGTCNCTCGGAAACAAAAGATGCCACCGCATGTAAATTCTTACCTTGAACAATCACCATCAGATCGTAGGCACCTGACATTAGGTGACAGGCCTCTACCTCATCGAATTTAGAAATCCTATGAGCTAAACGATCAAAACCCCCTTCTCTTTCTGGACTTATTTTGACCTCAATTACTGCTCGTACAGAATCGGATGGAGATTTGGATGGATGTAGGAGCGGAACCCAGCCCAATAATGATCCATTCTTTTTTAAATCATGCAGTTGTTTTTCAACATCCTCTACAGCAAGCCCGAGTATTTTCGCGAGCTTGGAAGAATCAGGATCTGCAGTTTCTTGAAGAATTTTGAGTAAGTCACTCATAATGAAAAGGTTCTATACTAGTTAAGACGCCTGAAAGGTAAAGAAGCAAAGCCTAGGTTTCTAGATGTAGAAGTAATCGGAAGATTGCATTCAATCCAATAGAATGAGTGATTTGCTCCTCCTTTACCATTCTCTTGAGATTCTTTACAGAGTGCAGTTCCGTCACAAGTTCTTCGTGCTGATCGAATGCTAGTTCCGCAGTCTTCATAACATTTTCTACCACAACAAAATAACATTGATTGGAAAGTATGGCAGCATTTGGCCGAGCAGTCCCGATCAAGGTTGCATTCTCACCAACATAGCCCGTTTCTTCTTTTAATTCTCGCAAACCTGCTTCGATGGGATCTTCACCCTTTTCAATTACGCCTCCAGGAGGTTCCAAAGAAAACTCTTTGCTTCCATAGCGAAACTGCCGAACCAAAACCAATTCCTGCTTAGGAGTAATAGCCAATACATTGACCCAAGAATTTGTATCCAAGACAAAAAATTCTCCTTCTACCCCATCAGATCTTCGGCGAAGACGCTGTTTATAAACTTCAAAAATCCGACAATCTGAATGTAAGTGGTTTTCTTTTAAATCCCACGGACTGAGAGAGTTATTAGACATTCAATAAAATCTCTTTTTCAGCAAATTCTGCAACATCCTTATAAATAGGCACTTNTTCGGACTCCGCCNGCTTTTGCCATTCAGCAGTTATCGGCTTTCCTGTTTTAACAAGTGCTCCCCTCATTGATGCATTCAACCCAGTTTGAGGGTCGATCCATTTATCCCCAACAACCCAGCATTGCTGCGGGTTCAAATCAAATTTTTCAATCATTTCAAATTCAAATTTTGGAGAGGGCTTTCGGTATCCGTCGGTGGCAGTTGGTTGCTCGGGGGCAATACAAATTTCAGTAAAAAAGTCTTTTGGCCAACCAAAGTCTTGAAACATTTTTTTATTACACGCATAAACATCCGACCATTCATAATATCCACGGGCAATTCCAGATTGATTCGTGTGCATAAAGAGTAAATATCCTGACTGCCTAACACTGTAAAGTGCATCAGAAATCCCTTGAATAATCTCAACTTTCTCAGGGTCTTTTAGGTAGTGAGCATCTCGAATTAGCGTTCCATCACGATCGAGAAAGAGTGCCTTACCTTCAGCCATCTAGATGACCAAACCAAGAATTTCTTCTGGTGATACCGTGGCTGTTCCAACTTTTCCAACTACAACCCCAGCAGCTAAGTTTGCAAACTCTGCTGCTTCGGCGAAATTTTGTTCTCCAATCAAACCTAAAGTCAAAGCAGCAATAACAGTATCTCCTGCCCCAGAAACATCGAAAACCTCTTTCGCAAAGGTTGGTATGATTTTATCAATCTTTCCATCCGTTGCTAAAAGCATTCCATCTGCACCTAAGGTTACTGCTAGCATTTTCGGGGCAAACTTTTCGAAGATTTTACCAACTACATCTTCTTGAGGAAAAGGATCGCAACTTTCTCTGGAAAGTCCTGCAAGTTCGAGAGCTTCAAATCGATTTGGAGTCAACAAGTCAGGGTTTGCATAATGAAGCAAGCGACTTGGCTTGGGATCAATGGAAAGAAATCTCGCATTTTCGCTTACAATTCCCAAGAGCTGATTCGTAACAAAGCCCTTTCCATAATCCGATACGATTACGGCATCAGCTAGCTTAACTTTTTTTGATATATCACTTCCCAGCACTTTTAAATCAGGAGAATAAGATTGTGATGATGCTTCCCTGTCTACTCTACAAATTTGTTGATTGGATGAAGTTACCCTAGATTTGCTTATGGTTGGGGCTGTCGAAAAACGGAATCTTTGATCTACCTCGATATTTCTTTGACCTAAAATATTGAACAACTCGTCCCCTCTTTCATCTTCCCCAAACCATCCAATCGTTTCAACATTGGTCCCAAGTGCCTTTAAATTTAAAGCTACATTGGCAGCACCTCCGGCTACGGACTTTTCTTCGCTGACAGCAAGAACAGGCACAGGTGCTTCGGGGGAAATCCTTTTAACTTCTCCAATCACATAACGATCCAACATCACATCTCCAATTACCAGGATATTTAGGCTCTTGATTCTATCGAGGAATTCTTTCATTTGTGTCTAGTGAAAAGCAGGAAATTCATTAAAGCCAATGTAATTTTTTTCTGTTTGGCTTTTTTTTATCCAAGTTGCAAAGATAAGGAGGATTTCACAAAACTCGCCTCCACAAAAGAAAACAAAAACCTTTTCTTTGATTTTAAGATTGGTGATGTGCCCATAAAAGTTGAAGCTGCCGTTCTCCCTGAAGAGAGGTCGAGAGGGTTGATGTTTCGTGAATCAATGGATCTAAATGAAGGCATGTTATTTGTATTTGAGAAAGGTACTTCTCAAAGTTTTTGGATGAAAAACACAAGAATACCATTAGATATTGGTTATTTATCATCGTCTGGAGTTTTACTTGAAATTCACAAAGCTAAACCTTTTGAAACATCAGGAGTTCCATCAAGATCCAATAACATCAAATTTGTTTTAGAATTAAATGCAGATGCATATAAAAAATTGGGAATTTCGATAGGATCTCGAATTTCGCTGAAAAGAGTTTTTGAAATAATTGAATATCGTGATTTAAACCCCAGCGACTATAACCTGTAAAAAAATCTATTTATATCCACTGGGGTTTTTACTTTGCCAATTCCATGCATCCCGAAGCATTTCCACGAGACCGTGCTTTGACTCCCACCCTAACTTTTTTTTGGCGTAAGTAGGATCTGCCCATGCTTCTGTTACATCTCCCGGTCGACGAGGTGCAAACTCATGAGGGATCCGTATCGCATTGGCTTTTTCAAAAGCATCAATCACTTCCAAAACCGACGAGCCAGTTCCTGTCCCTAGATTGCAAATGAACCCTTTTCGATTCTTTTCAAGTTCATGCAAAGCTTTGATATGTGCATCAGCCAGATCCACAACATGCAGATAATCCCGAACAGCGGTTCCATCACGCGTCGGGTAGTCATTACCGAAAACTTTTAATTTTGCCAAATTCCCTGCTGCAACTTGGCAAACAAATGGAACTAAATTGTCAGGGATACCATTGGGATCCTCGCCTATCTCTCCACTAGGGTGTGCCCCAACAGGGTTGAAATAACGTAGCACGCTACAACAAAAGTCAGGGTCAGATTTTGAATAATCCTCAATTATCCCCTCCATCATAAATTTGGTTCGTCCATAGGGGCTGGAAACTGAACCGACCGGAAATTCTTCGGTAATCGGAACGGTTTTGGAATCACCGTATACCGTGCAGGATGAGCTGAATACGAGACTTTTGACACCTGCTTTTTGCATTTCGTCAAGCAACACCACTGAACCCGAAACATTATTTTGATAATATTTCAATGGATGCTCTGTCGAGTCACCAACAGCCTTAAGTGCAGCAAAATGAATCACCGATGAAATACCTGGGTTTCCAGCAAAGATTACTCCGAGCTTTCTGTCGTCAGAGATATCAGCCTCAACGACATTAGGAGTTCTTCCCGCTATTTGGGCCACCCTTTTCAAAGATTCAGGAGAAGAATTTGAAAAATTATCTACAACTATGACATCTCTTCCGGATTCAAGGAGAGCCAAAACGGTATGACTCCCAATATAACCTGCTCCACCCGTGACTAATACTTTACTCATCGACTACCCTTTCCAATAGAACGAAGAGTTCCAAGAATGATTTCAAAATCCAAAGCAAATGAAAGATTTCGAAGATAATACAAATCATAAGCTAGCTTTTGCTCGGATGTCTGCATGGACGAAGCATATTTAAATTTAATCTGTGCCCAACCTGTTATGCCAGGCTTTACCAAATGTCGTGCATTCCAATAAGGGACCGACTGATTGAGCTCTTCCTGAAACTCTGGTCGTTCAGGTCTTGGTCCAACAATCGACATATCCCCTTTGATTACATTCCAAAATTGGGGAATTTCATCAATTCTTAATTTTCGTAAAATTTTACCAATGTTTGTAACTCGGCTGTCATTTTCACTCGCCCAAGTAGCACCTTTTTTTTCGGCATCATTTCTCATTGTTCGAATTTTATAGATTGTAAAATTTTGATTAAGGAAACCAGTGCGCGTTTGAGAGAAAATGAGAGGAAACCCAGACTCAACTACCACTAAAAAGTAAACGATCAGCAATAATGGAGCTGTTATCGTTAAAGCAAGGAGAGACAAAACAACATCTGCAGTCCTTTTAAGTTTTAAAGCTAACGGATTCCTCATTCTCAAATCTAATTTAGTGAGCCATGATTGATGTACCTCAGATGGAGGGATGCAACCGATATATTTCTGCCAAAAATCTAATAGTCCTAGAACTTGAGTCCCTTGAGACAGCATTTGCACAATATCTAAATCAAATTCTGTGTTTTCTTCGTCAATTACGAGAAGGTCTACATTTTCATTATTACAAATACTCTGTATGCTTTCTTTTTTACCTGTAATATCTATATCAACCCATTTGAAGAAGTGAGGACAATGTTTAGTTGCTTCGATAATTTGCTTACTTCTTATTGAGGAAAGAAAAAGTAAGCAACTAGTAGGGTGATTCGAAAAAAACCTTTTGATAAAGATGTTTGATACGAAAGATCCAAAAGCCGTTGCTAAAAAAATCTTACCAAAAGTAAATCTTCCGATAAATGAATATTCTATCGCCCAAACCAAAAGCAGAAGCGTTAAGCTAGCTAAAAATGAACTGGTTAACGGCAGAAAAAAAGATTTGGCCAAGCCAATTTGAAAATTCTGCTCCCTAAGTCCCAAAACTTCACCAAATAAAAGAAAAGATAAGCCAAAAAACAGTGAGTAAATGGCTGTTTGTTCCTTTGTAACCAAAACCAGTGTTTCGCTGCTTGGAGAGAAAAAGAGTGGAATTATGATCGCAACTGCGACAGCGATTATAAAATCGAGAAATAATTTACAGGATTTTTCTAATCTCGAATCCATTAGTTTAAACTTGTTTCAAGATTTTGTTTCTCGAAATGTTCTGCAACCAGATCTGCAAAAGCAAGCGACTGAGTACGACGATCAAATTGAGAGCTAATTGAGATAACATTTTTCCGAAAATATGAATATCTCGCACGATCTTTCTCTAAAGCAACAATCCCATTAGCAATTTTTACAACATCCATCTTTTCGAATGCTATTCCTATGTTTTTTGTTTTAACAAAATCATTCAATTCTCCTGATGGTGCGGTCACAAATGGAAGACCCATCCCAATATATTCATATACTTTTGCCGGCATCGCAATTTTGGTTGATGTCATCTCTTTCATTACACTTATCCCTAGTGAACCTGACGCCAAAAGTGCAGGGATCTCCTCCCGTTTTTTTTCTCCTGCAAAACGAACATTGCCCCAATTTTTCTTTTGAAATGATTCAGGAACTGGACCAATTATCAAAAATTCAATAGCAGGGTTCAGCCTTTGAATTGTAATGGAAATTTTGCACAAGGCTTCAATGTCATGCAAACGACTAAACCTTCCATGATATACAATTCGGAAAACTTCATCTTTTTTTGTGTATTTAGAGGGATTAAACAAGCCACCATCAAATCCATTGGGTAAATGGACATGAGGTCTGTTGTATGTGCTTAGTTGTTGATCAATGCCATGAGTCACTGTTGTCAGCAATCTACTCTTTTGATAACAGCAATTTTCTCTCCTGAGTAATTGTCTTCCAATAAAACCATCTTCTGAAATCACCTTTAAGTCGAACAGCACCTTCGGGTAACGGTCACGAATATCAAGCAAGTAGGGGAGATTTTTCTTATCGGCGATTTTGGCAATATATGTTGCCATAAAAAAAGGAGGCGAAGTAATGACTAAGGCATCCAAATCATCTGCAACAGATCGAAGTCTAGATCCAAGATCTTGAGCCAGTCTCATTTCCTGAAAAAATCTTTTAAAAATAC
>PATX01000010.1 GCA_002713685.1 Opitutia bacterium
CCGGGTTCCATGCGCAAACTAAATGACGTCGACTCGAAGGGTTTTTCTTTAAACTTTCTACAACTTCCTCGATCTGATTAATACTGCCACCGTCTGATTTTTTCCAATCTGTCCATTGTGCCCCGTAAACTCTTCCCAAGTCACCATCATTATCGGCCCATTCATCCCAAATAGAAACATTGTTATCCTGCAAATATTTTACATTTGTATCTCCTTTAAGAAACCATAGAAGTTCATGAATTATCGATCGAAGGTGTAGTTTTTTAGTAGTTAAGAGTGGGAACCCATCGTCCATTCGAAAGCGGACTTGCTCGCCAAATACTGACCAAGTTCCCGTTCCTGTGCGGTCGTCTCGAAAAGTTCCGTTTTCTAAAACATGGGAGAGAAGGGAAAGGTATGATTTCATATTAGGGATGCTGATGTTCTTGCTTTCGAAGGGAAAGGAATGTTTACTTTTAGGTCTTTCCATTCTTTCTAAATAATGTCGAGGATATCCTATTATTTATTTTTCTCTGTTTTTGCGATTCATCTTTGCGTGGCACAACAGAAATCTAATGACTTTACTCAAAGGATGGGTAATCTCGATGGTAAGCTTAGTCGATATTCTGGGAAAAAATTTATGAATTCAAAGCTTAACTCAAAATTTAGTAATCGTATTAAAATAGAAGAGTGGCCTTCAAGGTATTCTCGCTTTGGCGGGAAAAGATTTGTTACCAGTAATTCGGAACAATTGATTAAGAAAAGAGTTCCATGGCAGAAAATTGCTCCGGAGTTCCCTCTCCAGGAAAGGCGATCCAAAGTAGCAGAAGATAGGGTTTTGGAGTCAGATTTGAACCAGCGTACAGCTGCTGTAAACTCCATTGAGTTCAGGGATGCGGTTTATGCNCAGTTGGATAAAAGAGTAGATGATTGGCTAAGCAATGTTAATAATATTTCTTTGCAAGAGATAAATCGCTATCAATTCCGCAAAGGAAGACCGTCGGCACCGGGTTTTCCGGTTCAGCAAGCGGGCTCACAAGGAGACAAAGAAGTACCCTCTATGGCTCAGCCTTCAAATCCAGCAAAACTGCCTGCATTCGGTAAACAAACAGTTGGCTCATCTTATTGGCTGGGTCCACGAAAAACCTCGGTGCAGGGTGGAAAGCAATTGATCCCTCAGGTCAGCCCTCAGCCAAAACCTAAAGGTGGATATCGAACAGGGCCTCAACCTATTTTAGGACCCAAAAAAATACGCGTTGAGGTCGGTACTTCCAAGTGATTCACGCTTGCATGTAATAGATAGTCGCTTATGATCAGACATTCATTTAATTAGGACGGCTAGCTCAGTTGGTTAGAGCGACTGGTTTACACCCAGTAGGTCACAGGTTCGAGTCCTGTGCCGTCCACCATCATTCTTACTTTATCCCATGCGTCATGTCATATCCGTTCTCGTCGAAAATAAATTCGGCGTATTGGCTCGAATAGCCGGTTTATTTAGCGGTCGAGGCTTTAACATCGACACCTTAAATGTCGGACCTACCCATGAAGATGGCAGGTCCCGCATTACCGTTACGCTTAATGGTGATGAAAAAGCNTTGGATCAATGTATCAAACAATTGGATAAGCTTATCGATGTAATCAAGGTGGAAAACTTTGTTGGCGATGAGGGTGTTGGTCGTGAATTGGTTCTCGTTAAAGTAAGTGCAAATTCCCAAACTCGTGGCGAGATCACACAAATCTGTGATGTTTTCAGAGGGAAAATTATTGATGTCTCTACTTCCTCCCTGATTATTGAAGCCACAGGGAATGAAAACAAAATCAAAGCTTTTCTTAATCTTCTCGACTCTTTTGGAGTCACTGAATTGGCCCGGACTGGTACGGTCTCGCTCCGCCGTGGTTCGATGGAAAATTAATTTCAATCACTAGACAATCATAAGAAAACCCAATTAGGCTATGCCTGCAAAAGTATACACTCAAAAAGAGGCGAAAGTAACGCCCATTAAAAAGAAAACGCTCGCCGTTATTGGTTACGGTTCCCAGGGACATGCCCATGCTCTCAACCTAAAGGAGAGTGGCTGTAAGGTAATCATAGGATTGTACAAGGGAAGTAAATCCATCAGAGTCGCCAAACGTCATGGATTTGAAGTAATGGAGGTCGCTGAAGCAGTAAAACAAGCTGAAGTTATCATGATCGGCGTTCCTGACATGAAGCAGGCAGAGGTTTATGAAAATGAAATTAAGCCCAATCTTTCCAAGGGGAAAACTCTGCTTTTTACTCATGGATTTGCAATTCACTTTGGCCTAATCAAGGCTCCCCGTGGAGTCAGTGTGATCATGGTTGCTCCGAAAGGTCCGGGGCATGTCGTTCGGTCCCAATACAAGGAAGGGAAGGGAGTTCCTGCCTTGATCGCAGTAAATAAAGGATCTGCCAAGGATGCCAAAAAAATTGCCCTTGCTTGGGCCGCAGGAGTTGGTGCCGCTCGTTCAGGAATTTTAGAGACTTCATTCAAGGAAGAAACTGAAACTGATCTTTTTGGTGAGCAAGCCGTTCTTTGCGGTGGTGCTTCTGCCTTGGTTGAAGCAGGTTTTGAAACTTTGGTTGAAGCCGGCTATGCTCCGGAAATGGCCTACTTTGAATGCCTGCATGAATTGAAGCTAATCGTCGATCTGATGATTGAATCTGGGATTGCCGGAATGAGATTTTCCATTTCCGAGACTGCTAAATATGGTGATGTTACCCGTGGTCCACGCGTCATAAATGGAAATGTCAAAAAGTCCATGAAATCAATTCTTAAGGAAATTCAATCCGGAAAGTTTGCCAAGGAATGGGTGAAAGAGTATCAAGCCGGTCTGCCAAAATACAATAAATTATTGGAGGACGGGGAAAAGCATCCAATCGAAGAAACGGGTCAACGCCTGCGTTCTTTAATGCCTTGGATTCCTAAAAAGAATATCAAGGGTGCTCAAGCCTCTTACTCTTAATTTAAAGAGTTAATTCTTGAATCGATTGATTCGCGGAAATTTTTCTGTGTAAGTCAAACACAGTGAATTCTCCCCGAATGCTCCGCATAGCCACTCGTAAAAGTCCGCTCGCCCTTTGGCAGGCGGAAAGGGTAGCCTTTTTGCTTCAAACCAAATTGGAGGTTCAGACTGAACTGCTCCCAATGAGTACGACGGGTGACCGGCAGACTCAATGGAATTTGGCAGAAAAAGGAGGGAAGGGGCTATTTACCAAGGAACTTGAGGATGCGTTGATTCAAGGAGATGCCGACCTAGCAGTCCACAGTGCTAAGGACATGCCCACGGAATGCCCGCCAGGGCTTTGCCTTTCCGCATTTGTGGAACGCGACGACCCTCGTGATGTACTCATCCTAAAAGATGGCATGGACACCCCTAACGTTATGGCAACCGGAAGTCCTCGCAGGCAAGCTCAGTTGAAAGATCGTTTTCCCCAATGTGAATGGATTCAATTACGCGGAAATGTTGAAACTCGTTTGAGAAAAATTGCTCAGCAGGATGAGGCAGACGGCACTATCCTTGCTGCAGCGGGGCTTGCACGATTAGGTCTGACGGGTTATCCAGGATTAAAATTTATGCATTTACCGGTGAGTCAAATGGTGCCAGCAGCGGGGCAGGGTGCGATTGCAATACAGACGAGGTCTGTCGACAAAGATGAATATGTAAGATTAGGGAACCCAACGACTCAAAGGGATGTTAACATTGAGCGAAGAGTTCTAGAGAGCCAAGGTGGAGGTTGCCAAATTGCACTTGGAGTTTGTGTGCAGCAGGGAAATCTTCATTTCTTTGAAGAGGGTGCTGGTTATCTTTCCTTTTCTTGCAATGAAATGAGTGAATCTGAGATTATGAAACAAATAAAAGATTTTTACGGATGAGTAAAAAAGGAATGGTTTATCTAGTGGGAGCGGGCCCGGGCGAACCGAAACTTTCAACCTTGCGGGCAAAGGAATTGATTGAGAGGTGTAATGTTCTTGTCTTCGACAACTTAGCGAATCCAGAACTTCGAAAATGGACCCGGAAGGAATGTATCCAAATTGATGTGGGTAAATCTCCAGGTCGGCACACTGTTGAACAAAGAGATATCGAAAAAACTTTGGTTGAACATGCCGCCTCTGGAAGCATGGTGGTTCGTCTGAAGGGGGGAGACCCTTTTGTGTTTGGAAGATGTGCAGAAGAAATGCTGGCTTTAGATAAAGCGGATATCGCTTATGAGGTGGTTCCTGGGGTAACCGCGGCTCTTGCTTGTGCTGGATATGCCGGGCTTCCTCTTTCTCATCGTGAATGTGGATCAACAATATCTTTTCTCACCGGTCATGAAGACCTGACTAAGGAAGAATTACGGGTTGATTTCAGTAAATTTGCCCAAGTTGGGGGAACTCTCTGTATCTACATGGGCATGAGCAAACTGGAGGAGATTGTTGAAAAATTACTAAATGGGGGGATGTCGCCTGATATTCCATCTGCAGTTGTCAGTAATGGAACTCTGCCTAGTCAAAAGAAAATCATTAGCTCATTAAAGGATTTAGTAAGTTCTACGAAAAAGGCAGGTTTGGGGGCACCTGCCATTGTTTTTATCGGAAACGCAATTGGGCGAACGGGAGATAAGGCAAACTGGTTTGAAAAGAGACTTTTGTTTGGTCGCAAGCTCGTGCTCACTCGTCCAACCGGTCAAGTAAGCAAGTTTAAGGAAAAATTAGAACAATTCGGTGCAGAGGTGATGGAGTTGCCCTTAATCAAGATTTTACCTTCCGAGGATAAGAAACTGATCGCCGAAGTTTTTGCAGGCATAGCAACCTATGAATGGGTGGTTTTTACAAGTGCCAATGGGGCCCGTGAATTCATGAGACTCTTCTTTCTTGCTTATGGTGATATTCGTAGTTTTGGGCCTATGCGAATCGCCTGTGTGGGAGAGAGTACGGCGGAGGTATTTAGGAGTCACTGCCTTGAAGTTGAAATTGTGGCGGAAAAATCCACGGCAGAAAATCTTGCCAAGGATTTGGTCGCCACGGATTCTCTCGACAGTGCAAATGTACTGGTTGTCACGGGGAATCGTAACCGTGAAGTTCTCGTTCAAATGCTTGAGGATATTGGGCATGCGATTGTGGACACACTGCCCTTATACGAAACAGATTTTACCGATGTAACCGAAGCATTAGATCTTAAGAAATTTCGTGAATTGGGTGCCGATGCAATTATTTTCACCAGCTCCTCTACCGCTCTGTCTTACATTGAACAGGAAGATGATTTAGTTCTGGATCAAGAAGCGATCAAGCCGATCATTTGCAGTTTTGGTCCTGAGACCAGCAAAACTCTTTCGGAAAATGAACTAACTGTGGAATTGGAGTGTTCCAACCCAAGCATTGAGGATATGACCAGCAAACTGGTTGAGTATTTTTCTTAAATTTTAAAATTACGATGGGTGTTGAGGTAAAAGTATGTGGAATCACCAATAAGAGGGATGCATTAAACGCCCTGCAAGCGGGTGCAAATTATCTTGGTTTTATCCTTTATCCTAAATCTCCCCGTCACATTACTCTGGAAGATGTAAGACGGATTTCCGAAAGCTTGAAAGATATTGCGTGCAAGAAAGTTGCGGTTGATGTGGCTCCGAACCTTGAGAGTCTAGCCCTTATACAAAGAGTTGACTTTCAATTTTATCAGTTTCATTTCCCTCTTGATTTAGATAAAGAAATAATTCGTCAATGGAGCGAAATGGTAGGTCCATCGAATTTGTGGCTCGCTCCCAAACTACCCCCAGGAGCTGATTTCCCGGATCATCTATTGCAATATGCTGAGACATTTGTAATTGATGCTTATTCGCAGGATAAATTTGGAGGTACCGGAAAGTCTGCAGATTGGAAAAGCTTTTCTAAATATCAGAATTTATACCCAGAAAAAAAATGGATTTTGGCAGGCGGTATCGGTCCAGAGAATGTCGTGTCTTCGGTCGTTCAGACTAATGCTCGCATGATTGATCTGAATAGTGCAGTGGAGTCAAAACCAGGGCAAAAAGAAGTAGATAAGATAAAATCTGTTTTTGAGTCTCTTAAAAAGAATTGTCTGTAGATCTTAAAATGAATAATTCAGACGATAAAATTTGATATTTCTTTTCCAATTATTAGAGATAGATGAATGACTTCCGTTGGAAAAAAATTCCCCGATCTCAATGTAAACGCGATGAACGAAATGGGAGACACCATTTCGATCAATATTCTAGAGAAAGCCCAAGCTGAGAAGAAAAAGGTTTTACTTTTTTGGTACCCCAAAGATTTCACTTTTGTTTGCCCTACTGAATTACACGCCTTTCAGGAAGCTCTACCAGAATTTCAAAAAAGAAACACAATTGTAATGGGTGCTTCATGCGATACCGCAGAAGTCCATTTTGCATGGCTCAATACTCCTAAGGACAGTGGTGGTATCGAGGGGGTTACTTATGATTTGCTTGCTGACAGTAATCGTAACCTTGCGAACACATTAGGTATTCTGGATGAAACCAATGAAAGAGTGGACGAGGAAACAGGTGTCGTTTTGGTCGATGGTGATAGCGTTCCATACAGAGCAACTTACCTTATCGACGAGGAAGGTATGGTTTTCCATGAGGGCGTAAACCATATGCCAATAGGTAGAAATGTTGCGGAGTACCTCCGCCTTATTGATGCTTTCACCCATGTCCAAGAAAAAGGTGAGGTATGTCCTGCGAATTGGGAAGAAGGTAAAGATGCGATGAATGCTAATCGTGATGGAGTAGCCAATTATTTAAGTTCCCATTAATCATATGTTACAGGAATTAACAGAAGACAATTTGGCTGATCTAATACGGGATCAGCCACTTGCTTTCGTCCAGTATTCTGCCGGTTGGTGTGGGAATTGCAGAATCATGAAACCCAAGTTCAAGAAATTCTCCAGTGAAATGGAGGATGTTCCTTTCTTTCTTGTAGATTCTGAGAAATTTCCTGAATCGAGGAAGTTATCAAATGTGGATAACCTGCCAACTTTTGCCAGTTTCAAAGACGGGAAAAATTCCGGTCAAATCCAGACTAACAAGACAGATGTTTTAAAAAGTTTTATTGATGAGGCTTCCGCTAATTAGGCATATTTCTGAATTTATAGAAAACAATGATCAGGATTTCATTGAAGAGACTCTGGCAGTGCTTGAACACCTCACGGAATTTGAAGGTTTGAGCGAGAATGAGATTGATTCTCTTGGAGAGATTATTTCAAACCTTTACGGTGCACTGGAGGTTGAGAAGTCCGTAGAGGATGGGTTGCCCAGAAAAGAAGCATTGAATGCGTTTATGAAAAGGGTTCAACAATCGATAGATAAATAGAACTTTAGGTATTTTACTTAAACTGCTTGGCAAGCTTTGCCAATTCCTTGGGATCCATGTCTTCCATGCTTGGCATTCCTCCACCTCCAAAGCCTTCCATTAGGCGTTTCATTTTGCCGCCCTTCATTTTTTTCATCATTTTTTGCATTTGAGAAAATTGTTTGATTAGTTGGTTAACATCACGAATTTGAACGCCTGATCCAGTTGCGATCCTCTTTCTCCTCGATCCACCAATTATCCTTGGGACCCGTCTCTCTTCCTTGGTCATGGAGAGAATTATAGCTTCGTGCTTAGCCAAAGCGGCCTCTTCTTTATCTCCTACCTGAACATTTCCCATACCAGGAAGCATCTTGGCGATCGAGCCCATGGATCCTAGTTTTTTCATTTGTTTCATTTGGGAAAGAAANTCNTCAAAATCAAATTCCGCTTTGAGNATCTTTTCTGCCATGCGGGCCGATTCTTCCTCATCTAGATTCTCCTGAGCCTTCTCAACCAGGGAAACAACATCCCCCATTCCAAGAATTCTGGAAGCCAATCTGTCTGGGTGGAAAACCTCAAAGTCATCAATTTTTTCCCCAACCCCCATGAATTTAATCGGTGCGCCGGTAACTTTTTTCATGGATAGAGCGGATCCGCCTCGGGCATCTCCATCCACCTTAGTAAGGACAATCCCTGACAGTCCTAATTTTTCATGAAATGTCTTGGCTACATTTACCGCCTCCTGACCAAGAGCAGCATCCGCCACCAGAAGAATTTCATGAGGATTTACTTCCTTGTTTAAAGTCTCTAGCTCTCCAACCAGTTCGTCATCGATTTGTAGTCGTCCTGCTGTATCGAAGATTACGACATCGGATCCATTTTGCTTGGATTCTTCCCAGGCTGCTCTTGCGATTTGAGGAACATTTTTGGAAGTTCGGTCAGAGTAAAAAGAAAAGTTTTCCTGATTGGCGAGAAATTCCAACTGATCAATGGCTGCGGGACGATAGACATCGCAAGCGACCAGCATGGGAGACTTTCCATNCTTGGCAAGGCGCTTGGCAAGTTTTGCGGAAGTGGTGGTTTTTCCTGCACCGTGTAACCCGACCATTAAAATACGCAATGGCTTTTCATCGCGTAATTCGGCACTGCCTTCACCAAGTAGTTTTACCAGCTCATCATTAATAATTTTGACAACTTGTTGGCCTGGAGAAACCGATTTNAACACATCCTGTCCGAGGCACGCTNCCTTGACTTCCTCAATGAACTCCCGAACAACCCGAAAATGAACATCCGCAGATAAAAGAGCCTTTCGAACCTCGGCTAAAGCTTCGCTAACGTTGTCTTCTGTTAATTTCCCAACACCCCTTAGGTTTCGGAGAGTTTTGCTAAGTTTTTCTGTTAGATTTTCAAACATGATCAANNANNCATCATGCCAAGCGAATGGATCGGGGGAAAGTCCTTATTTTAGAAAATGCTTTCCTCGTTGCCATTCAAGCGTGGATGAACATGATATTTTTGTTTTATCCCTGTAATAAATGAAAATTTTCGTAGCTGATCGAATATCACCCCTTGGGGTCGAGTATTTAAAGAATCAAGATGGCTTTGAAGTCGTGGAAGCGTATGGATCCTCCCCGGAGGAAGTCATTGAAATCGCTAAGGATTCGGCAGCCATTATTGTGAGAAGTGACACCCAGATCACACCTGAAGTGATTGAGGGAAGTCAGAATCTCAAGGTGATCGGACGGGCTGGCGTAGGCGTGGATAATATTAATTTGGATGCCGCCACTCAAAAGGGAATCATTGTGATGAACACTCCGGGGGGAAACACGATTGCCACAGCTGAATTGACTTTTACTCATATGTTGTGTGGTACCCGTGCAATTGTTCGCGGAGCGACTGGCATGAGAGAAGGCTTGTGGGAACGCAAGCAACTCAAGGGGGCTGAACTTCGCGGAAAAACTCTTTCAGTCCTCGGTCTTGGTAGAATTGGAGCAGAAGTGGCCAAGCGGGCTCAGGCTTTTGAGATGAGGGTTATTGCTTATGATCCTTATCTCACCGAAGACCGGGCCAAAGAGATGGATTTGGAAAAAGTCGAGTTGGAACAGGCTTTTACCGAAGCGGATTATATTACGGTTCATATGCCCATGACCGATCAAACAAAAGGGATGGTCGACGCTGAAGCCTTCTCCAAAATGAAGGATGGCGTTCGCGTTTTCAATTGTGCCCGTGGAGGGATTATTGATGAAGACGCCCTGCTGGAAGCCCTAAGATCGGGCAAGGTTGCTGCTGCCGGGTTAGATGTTTATGAACAGGAGCCGTTGCCTGAAGANCATCCATTCCGGAATGAAGAAAATTTAATCCTTACTCCNCATCTGGGTGCTTCCACGGCAGANGCACAGGAGAGTGTGGGAGTGGAGATCGCTGAGGCTGTGGCCGAAGTGCTANAGGGTGGAAGAATCCGCAANGCAATNAATATGCCNTCTATTGACCCTAAGGATTTAGAAAGCCTTAGCCCATATCTTGATCTTTGTCACCGTTTGGGTGCATTTGCGAGGCAAGCCGCCAAAGGATCCGTTGAATCTATCAAAATTTCCTATTTTGGAGGAATTCTAGATTTTGACTGCGTTCCTTTAACTCGAGCGGTGCAAAAAGGATGGCTTTCCGGTGTGGTCGGAGATGAAGGAGTCAATGATGTGAATGCACCTTTTAAAATCAAAGACCTTGGAATCAAAGTGGAAACCGTGAAATCTGCTGATTCAGTAGATTATAACGAATTGATAGAAGTTTGCACCGTTTCCAGTGATGGTGATCAGCGTTCAGTTCGAGGCAGTCTTTTGGGGAGAGGTAACGATCCGCGAATTGTGGAAGTAGACGGGCAGGCTATTGAGGTACGACCAGTGGATACCTTATTGGTTGTCAAGAATGTGGATAAGCCCGGCATTGTTGGAAAGTTGGGAACCATGCTGGGTGATTTTTCAGTAAACATTGCAAACATGTCACTAAGTCGTGCAGACAAAGGCGAATGGGCCTTAACAATTTTAGAACTGGATGATGAACCACCTGCCAATGCCTTGGAAGCCATAGAGCAGGATCCTGATATCAAGGAGGCCCGAGTCTCCAGACAGGGATAATTTCCCACAGTTTTTTTAACCGCCCTTATCTTTCAATGTTTTCCCTCGAAACAGTCTCCGTAGTCATTGTTGGATACCTGCTGGGTTCGATACCATTTGGTGTTATCGTTGCGAAGAGAATGGGTGTAGACATATTCAGCGTTGGAAGTGGTAATCCTGGAGCAACCAATGTCTTGCGCTCAATTGGTAAGCCTGCTGGATACACAGTTTTTATTTTGGATTTTGTCAAGGGATTGCTGGCAACAGTTTGGTTTAAGTTAGGTTTGGTTGCCTTTTCCGGTGATCCGAACCTGGCCTTGTGGGGATTACCTGCCGCCGTTCTGGGTCATACTTATCCTCTGTTTTCAAAGTTTAAAGGTGGCAAAGGCGTGGCCACCGCAATGGGAGGTTTGCTTGGAGTAATGCCAGGGTGCCTGCTTATTGGTCTGGTGAGTTGGCTGGTTATTTTTGTGACCACTAGGTATGTAGCGGTGGCTTCGATTGGATTTGGTCTTAGTTTGCCAGTTTGTTCCATGGTTAGTTATTGGTCGGTTGAAGATAAGAGCGGTCAACTGTCCAAGGTTATCTTATCGCTATTGATCATGGCCTGGATTGTTTGGCGGCATCGGTCTAATTTACAAAGACTAAAGGATGGAACTGAAAATCGATTTGAGCGAAAAACGAAGGACTAACCCCTTACTTCTAAAAGATGAACGCAGAAAATAATATCCAAACTATAAATATCGGGATACTCGGATTTGGTACCGTTGGCCAAGGAACCTGGAAGCATTTAGAGGAAAATGGTCAGTTTTGGCAAAAAATTCTCGGCGTTCAGGTCATTCCACGACGGGCATCTGTTCGTTTTTTGGATAAGCAAAGGAAAGTTAAGATCCCTGTTTCTGCCTTAACAACTGACTCACAATCAATTGTTGATGATCCTGGAATTGATTTAATTTGTGAGCTTATCGGAGGTATCGAGGAGGCGAAAAGCTTGACCCTTCGTGCGTTTGAAAAAGGGAAATCTGTGGTTACCGCCAACAAGGCACTGATCTGTGAACACGGAGATGAGTTGTTTGAGGCGGCTGAGAAAGCTGGAGTACAGTACGGTTTTGAGGCGAGTGTGGCTGGTGGTATCCCCATTATTAAAGTTCTGCGAGAAAGCATGGTTGCCAACGAATTTCCATTGATTTACGGGATCCTCAACGGCACTTCCAATTACATCCTCACCCGTATGGAGAAAGAGGGAGTATCCTTCGAGGAAGTTTTAACCGATGCCCGTGAGCTTGGTTATGTGGAAGCGGACGAAGCACTTGACCTTGATGGGCTAGATGCTGCCCATAAAGCTGTCATTTTAGCTTACCTCGCTCATGGAATATGGGTTGACTTGGAAGACATTACGGTGGAGGGAATTCGTCGAATTTCGATTGAGGATTTGCAAGCGGCCCGGAAGTTAGGATGTAAAATTAAATTGATCGGAATGATTCGTCGAAATTTTGATAACAATCATATTTCAGTTGGCGTTTATCCTGCCTTAGTTCCCATGGATGAAATTATTGCTCGCACTGACGGAGTATACAACGGAATCAGTTTGACTGGTTCCGTAGTGGGCACGGTGGTTCTGACTGGAAGAGGAGCCGGACAGGACCCAACTGCAGGTTCCGTGATTAGTGATATTGTGGATGTGGTGAAAGCAAAGAAGGGAATCTCCGGCGTCTGTAAATTAAGGCATGTTTCTCCCGAAGAGTGTAAGCCGGCAAAGGCTGTAGAGATCGAGGGGTCCTTTTATATTCGTCTTACAGTCGAGGATCGGCCGGGCCAACTCGCAAAAGTAGCGGATTGTTTAGCTGAACATGATGTCAGCCTGGCAACTGTTTCCCAAAGTCCGAAAAATGAATCTGCCACCGCCAGTGTGATTCTCACCACGCATGAAACCAATGAACATTCCATGAGTATGGCAATTCAATCTCTTGAGAAACTTGAAGGAGTTAAGGAGAAGCCGGTATTATTTCGTGTATTTGATCCAAATTTATTTTCCAAAGAATGAGCATAATCGTAAAAAAATTCGGCGGAACTTCTGTCGGTGATGTTGATCGTATCAAGAGAGTGGCGAGGAGGGTCAAGCAGACTGTAAAGGAAGGTCATCAGGTAGTAGTGGTTGTTTCGGCAAGGTCTGGAGTAACCAATGATTTAATTGCCAGAGCCAAAGCCATACAAAAAGCACCCTCAGATCGTGAGATGGATGTACTTATGACATGCGGAGAACAGGAGACCATTGCCCTGTTATGTATGGCACTCGATTCGTTAGGCATTCCTGCTGTTTCTCGAACCGGATGGCAGGCAGGAATCATGACTGAAGGTTTACATGGAAAGGCTCGTATTCGTGAAGTCACAGGTGGAGATATTAGAAAGCAACTTAGAGCTGGTAATGTGGTTGTGTTGGCTGGATTTCAGGGAGTCAACGACAAGGGAGATGTCACCACCTTTGGTCGTGGAGGTTCCGATTTAAGTGCGATTGCCATGGCTGGTGCATTAAGGGCGAAGACATGCCAAATTTTTACTGATGTGGAAGGAGTGTTTACAGCTGACCCAAGAATCGTTCCAAATGCCTGCAAAATAGACGCGATCAATTACGAGGAAATGCTTGAATTAGCAAGCAGTGGCTCGAAAGTCATGCAAACCAGAGCTGTGGAATTTGCTCAGAAGCATAATATCCCTTTTGAAGTCCGTTCAACTTTTACCAGAAAAACAGGAACTAATGTGAAGAAAAATGTGAAATCTCTGGAGGATACGCTCGTAAGTGGCGTGGCCATCGATAAGAATCAAGTCCGTATCAGTATTACTGAGCTTCCGGATCGACCTGGTGCAGCTGCAGCGATCTTCAAAGTGATGGCAGATGCTGGAGTGGTGGTCGACATGATCGTACAGAATGTTGCCCGCAAGGGTAAGGCGAATCTGACTTTTACGGTTCCTGCAGAAGATGCATTCCGGGCTGAAAAAGCATTAAAGGAACATTTTGCAGAGGGAGCTGGCGGTAAACTTGGGAGGAGCACTAATATTGCCAAGGTGTCCGTAGTGGGTGTTGGTATGAGGTCACATTCCGGAGTTGCATCCACTTTTTTTGATGCTCTGGCTAACTCGGGAATCAATATGTTGATGATCAGTACATCAGAAATAAAGATATCAGTGGCGGTTAACCCGGACCAAGGTGACGAAGCAACTCGAGTGGCCCACCAGGCGTTCGGTTTGGGTAAGTAAATCTAAGTTCTTATCGGAACGAATTCGATGCGTTATAGAAGCACGCGAGGGGGGAGTTCAGTTTCTTTTTCTGAAGCAGTTGCCCAGGGATTAGCACCGGACGGCGGACTTTACCTTCCCGCAGAATTTCCCGATTTAAGTTCACATTTAGCGGCTTGGGCTGACTTAGACTATCCGTCCTTATGCACTGAATTCTTTCGGCATTTTGCCACCGATCTTTCTGCGGATGATTTGGAGAATTGCGTGCATTCAGCGTATGCAAAGTTCTCCAATAAGCACACAGCTCCCTTACATGAACTATCAGAGCATTGGAAATGCTTGGAGTTATTTCATGGTCCAACTCTTGCATTTAAAGATTTTGCACTTCAACTATTGGGTAATCTGTATCAGGTTCAAATTGCAAGGGAAGGGAAAGCTCTTTGTGTTTTAGGGGCCACATCGGGAGATACGGGTGCAGCTGCAATTTCGGGACTTTTAGGAAAAAAGGGAGTCACGGTCTTTATTCTTTATCCGAAAGGCAAGGTATCGCCCTTGCAGGAAATGCAGATGACTTGCACAGGAGCGGAGAATGTATTCCCCATCGCAATTGAAGGTACTTTTGATGATGCCCAGCGTTCAGTTAAAGAGCTTTTTGCAGACCTCGAATTTCGGGCAAGTGTTGATTTGTCCGCGGTCAATTCAATTAACCTAGCACGTATTCTGGCTCAATCGGTCTATTATCTTTACGCATGGTTAAAGCTTCCTTCCGAAGAAAGGGAATCCACTACTTTTGTTGTACCCACAGGAAATTTCGGGAATGTATTCGCAGGCTGGCTGTTGACGAAAATGGGAATAAATATTTCTGAATTTCGAGTCGCTACCAATCAAAATGATGTGCTGCACCGGCTTTTTAAAAGCGGTGAGTATTCGCTCGGAGAAGTGAAGCCAAGCCTCGCTCCTTCGATGGATATTCAGGTCGCTTCCAATTTCGAACGCTTGCTTTATTATTTTCTAGACGGAGATGCCCTGCGGGTATCCGATGTAATGAAGAAATTTCGTGAGGAAGGGAGGTATTCATTTGATCATTTTGACATTTCTGGATTTTCCAGTGTGAGTGCTTCGGATAAAGAAATTCCTGACCTGATTCAATCTGTTAAGCAGAAGTATGATTACCTGGTGGACCCACACACGGCTTGTGCATTTAAAGATTTAAATCCCGAGAAAAAAGCGGTGATTCTGGCTACAGCTCATCCCGCAAAATTCCCCGCCGTTTATCAGCATGCAGGAATGGAAATACCCATCTCGTCTTCTCTTGAAGCATTGAAAAGTCGGGAACCTTGTTCTTATGAAGTGCCTTTCGATGCTTCATCGGTTCGATCCTTCATTCTTGAGAAAATTTCAGGAAAATAAAAATGAGCATAAGTAAGCCTTCATTGCTTGCTTCCAGAATCATAGTTTTACGGAGTGGTGGATTGGGAGATATTCTTTTGACTCTACCCTTACTTAAGGAGGTAGAAAATCTTTTTGAGGAAGTGATGGTTTGTGTACCCTCAAAATATCATTTCCTGATGAAGGAATTTTCCAGTAAATCAATTTTATTTGATTTGGATCAAGCCGAAGATGAATTACAAAAATTAGCCAGTGGTTCTCAAGTGATTAGTTTTTGGAATGATCCTGCCTGGGTGAAAGAGTGGAAGGAAAAAGGAGCCACCGATGTGCATATTTTTAATCCCAGACCAACGGGAGGATGTCACTTCTCGCAGTCATTGATTGAGCGTTTTAGAAAGTCAGTCGTTCGTGAAGAGCTAAATCAAAAATGGTTTACCAGCCGAGCTGAGTCCAGCAACGATGGTTTACGAAATCTTTGGATTCATCCTGGCAGTGGGGGGGGTGATAAAAACCTGCCACTTTCGGAGTGGCTGCATTTGGCTAAAACCTGGCTTGAAAAAAAACCGCAAAGTGAAGTGTTTTTTAGTTTTGGGGAAGCAGACTTGGATCTTCAAAATAAATTTTCGAAACTTACTTTCTCAAAAAACTCTCAGATTAAAACCAAGTTATTCTCGTCCTTGAGTGATTTCTTTTTCAGTTTGCGAAATCACGAAGGTGCGTTTGCCGGAAATGATACCGGCCCATCTCATTTGGCTGGTATGCTTGGAATTGAAACGCATGTTTGGTTTCGTTCTACCAGTTCAACTGTATGGGCACCTCTCGGGCCATCGGTGAGAATTTATCAGGCCGACTCGGTGCCCAGCAAAATTTTGTAGGATACGGAATCGATAAGGGCTTCCCAGCTTGCGGTGATGACATTATCGCTCACCCCTACAGTCCCCCATGTTTGATCGCCATCCGTCGATTCCACATGAACTCGGGTGATCGCATCGGTACCCAAATTACTTTCGAGAATACGAACCTTAAAATCAACCAGGCGTACTTCAGCAATAGTTGGGAAGTCTTCAACCAAGGCCTTGCGTAAAGCATGATCCAGAGCAGAGACAGGACCATTACCTTCGGCAACGGTATGCCGGGTTTCTTCGCCGATTTTTAGTTTTACTGTGGCTTCAGAAATGGCGTCCTCTTTTTCCGTGTCATTACCAACCCCAACATGATAGCGAAGAACTTTAAATGCTTCTTCTTCCCCACGCAAAAAACGCCGGAGTAACAAGTCAAAGGAAGCGTCAGCCGATTCGTATTCATACCCTTTAAATTCTAGCTGCTTCAGTTCCTCAAGAAAAGATTTCATTTCAGGTGAACGTCCGTCCACATCCATTCCCATTTCCTTGGCCTTCATCATAATGCTACTTCTTCCGGACATATCCGAGACAAGTACACGTGTGCGATTTCCTACAAGGGCAGGATCGATATGCTCATAGCTCCTGGTGGACTTGGAAGCCGCATCTGCATGGACTCCACCTTTATGGGCGAAGGATGCAGCTCCCACATAGGGCGAGCGGATATCGGGTCGTAGGTTAGTGGCATCATCAACGAAGAGGGAAAGGTCTCTTAATTTTTCCAAATGTTTGGAACAGTTGGTGGTGTAATCCATCTTGAGTTCCAGGTTAGGGATGATGGTGGTAAGGTTGGCATTTCCATTGCGTTCTCCATACCCATTCATGGTTCCTTGCACCATGACAGCTCCTGCTTCCACACCAGTTATACTCACGGCTACGCCAACTCCTGCATCGTTGTGGCAATGCACCCCAATTTTAGAATTAGGAAATTTATTCACCACATCATCGGTGATCTCACGAAATGGGCTTACCAATTTTCCGCCATTGGTTTCACACAAGGTCAAAAAGTCCGCTCCGCCACGGTTGGCTGCTTCGAGAGTTGAGAGGGCGTACTCAGGATTGTCTGAATACCCGTCAAAGAAGTGTTCTGCATCATAGACGACCTCTTTACCCTGTTCCTTGAGGTAGCGAACGGTATCTTCGATCATATTAAGATTTTCTTCGGGAGTTGTCCTGAGAACATCCGTAACATGGAGGAGCCAGGTTTTCCCGAAAATGGTAACCACCGGAGTGGACGCGTCGAGGAGGAGTTTAACCTGTGCATCCTCTTCAACGGGAGTATTTGCCCGACGTGTGGAACCAAAGGCTGCAATGCGGGCATGGGAAAGTTGGAGTTCTTCCGCTTTCTCGAAAAACGCCATGTCCCGCGGATTACTGCCAGGCCACCCGCCTTCAATGTAATCGACGCCAAATTGATCAAGTTTTTTAGCAACGCGCATCTTGGCGGCTACGGTAAAGGAAACCCCTTCCGCTTGGGAGCCGTCGCGCAAAGTAGTGTCGTAAATAAGAATTTTCGAGGATGACATGGTAATCGAGTGTTTGGAAAAATAAATTGAAAGTGAAGGAAATTTACAGGATAGCCCTAAGCCAACACGCAGGGCTAACGAATTCGTCCAAGAATAGAAATAGAGAAATGGGAAACTGACAATAAGGCTTTCAAGTTACTGTAAGGTTATTTTTTCCTTTCAGGCTTGGCAACGGCAAACAGGTAGTCAACTTAAGGGATAAGAGAACAAATGACCAATAACAAGAACCTACCTGAAGCTCTTTTTCACTCACTTCGAGCCAAGTTTTTTGCTCATGTGGTGATCGACTACGGCCGATCTAAACCCATACGGATGAAAGGGTGGACTGTGTTAGTGTTGGCCCTCTTTCTATCGCGAAAAATCAAAACTTACGAGAGTGCGAGAATCGGACTGGCTTTACCACCCGGTGTTGCGGGAATTTTGGGAAATCTTGCCGTTCTCTTTGCAGGCAAAATTCCAGTTAATCTAAATCTTACCGTAAGCAAAGAGTCGATGATTTCCACCCTGCGTGAAGCTGAGATCGATGTCATGCTATCGGCAGAGAAGGTAAAGAAGAAATTCCCCGACTTCCCATGGTCCGACAATTTCATAGATTTGGGCGAATTGCTGCCAGTCGAAAAAACCAAGAAAGTGTCACTTCTTTTTTCTACTTTGCAACTCTGGTTCCTTCCCGGGTTTGTGATGAAAAAATTTCAACTTAATAGAATCGAGAATAATCGAAAGGAAGCAGCACTTCTTTTTACCAGCGGCAGCTCAAGTCAACCTAAGGGAGTAGTGTTAAGTGACGAAAATATTCTATCTAATTGTGTTCAAATGAATGCACTCGGTCTGTTTACTCCTAACATGTCTCTTCTGGGTAACTTACCTTTATTTCATAGTTTTGGTCTAACAGTAGGAACTTTTTTTCCCTTACTTTTTGGATTACGAATCGTTGCGGCTCCTTCTCCTCTTGATTATAAAACTAGCTTGCGTGCCATTCGGGAGGGTAGGGCAGATGTAATACTTGGCACGCCAACTTTTCTTAGAGGATATCTTCGTAAGGCTAAAAGTGATGATTTAAAAAGTGTGCGTTATGTGGTGGCAGGTGCTGAAAAAAGCCCACCTGATTTAATTGATGTTTGGGAGAATGAGTTTGGTTGTGAATACTTGGAAGGATATGGACTCAC
>PATX01000004.1 GCA_002713685.1 Opitutia bacterium
TGCCCGCCTGCTTCCTTTACAACCCCTGCCAAGCCGGTCTGGATATGGGCATTGTCAACGCGGGTATGCTTGCTGTTTATGATGAAATTGATCCGGTACTTAGAGAAAAAGTTGAGGCAGTGGTACTCAATAAAAGCAAAAGTGCGGGCGAAGACCTTCTTGCCTACGCGGAAAAGATTAAGGATCAAAACGAAGGTAGAAAATCGGAGGGGCCAGATTTATCATGGAGGGAAAAACCGGTAGCCGAACGACTTTCATATGCCCTCGTTAAAGGAATCGGAGATTATGCAGAGCAAGACGCTGAGGAAGCGAGGCAATTGCTTGGTCGCCCATTGGAAGTCATTGAAGGCCCACTGATGGACGGGATGAAAGTCGTTGGAGACTTGTTTGGTAATGGGAAAATGTTTCTTCCCCAGGTTGTCAAAAGTGCCCGGGTTATGAAAAAGGCGGTTGCCTATCTTGAGCCCTACATGGATGCAGAGAAGGCCGAAGGTGCTTCCAGCAAGCGTGGGACCATGGTTATCGCAACGGTGAAGGGAGATGTGCATGACATTGGGAAAAACATTGTTGGCGTAGTTTTGGCCTGCAACAACTGGGAGGTTATCGATCTTGGCGTCATGGTTTCCTGTGACAAGATTCTGGAAGCGGTCAGAAAACATAACGCGGATATCCTTGGACTCAGCGGGCTTATCACTCCCTCTTTAGATGAGATGATCCATAATGCTCAAGAAATGAAAAAAGCGGGCATGACCATACCCCTTCTTATTGGAGGTGCTACAACGGGTAAAGATCACACTGCCATTAAAATTGCCCCCCATTATGACCAACCCGTAGTGCAGGTGCCTGATGCTTCTCTTGTAGTCAATGTTTGCAATGACCTGACTCAAGAAGACAAAAAAGAAATATTTATTAATGAACTTCTGAACAAACAGGAAGACATCCGTATTCGCCATGCACAAAAAGGAGAACGAAAATTGGTCTCCCTCGCTGATTCGAGAACTAAAGGAGTAAAGATTGATTGGGAAAAAGAAAACATCGAAACCCCTTTCCCTGAAAAACTTGGAGTCCATCAATTTAAATCTGACCTAAAGGAAGTTCTTGAATACTTCGACTGGTCGCCTTTCTTTTGGTCATGGGAACTGAAAGGAAAATATCCGGATATCCTCAAAAGGGAAAAAGTTGGGGAAGAGGCTCAAAAATTATTTGATTATGCTCAGGAACTATTGGACAGAATCATAAGAGAAGAATCCTTCTGCTGCGAGGCGGTGGTTGGTTTATGGCCTGCACATTCTGAATTAGATGATGTGCATGTCTTTGAAGATCTTGATAAAACACAAAAGCTAGGCACTTTTCATTTTCTGAGAAGACAACAATCCATTCCAAACCAACCGCATTTCTGCCTATCGGATTATGTTGCTCCTATTAAGTCCGGGAAAACTGATTTCTTAGGAGCTTTTGCCGTTTGTGCCGGTGATGGTGTCGAAAAACTTGCTGAAGAGTTTGAAAAGGATAACGACGATTATTCCGCAATCATGGTAAAAGCTCTAGGTGACCGTTTTGCAGAGGCTATGGCCGAGTTAGCCCATAAGAAGATCAGGGAATGGTGGAAATTCGGCATGTCTGAAAACCTCGAAAACCAAGAACTGATTGGGGAGAAATATCAAGGGATCAGACCTGCCAGCGGCTATCCCAGTCAACCTGACCATACTGAGAAAGATACGATTTGGGATCTCATGTCCGTGCAGGAAAGAATCAGACTTGAACTAACCGAATCCCGTGCAATGAACCCTGGTTGCTCGGTTTCCGGGTTATATTTCTCCAATCCTAATGCCCGTTATTTCAATGTAGGAAGCTTAGGTCGTGATCAAGTGGAGGATTATGCACGACGAAAAAAGTGGCCCAGAGAAAAAGCCCTTAAATGGCTGAGACCCAACCTTGGGTTCGACGCCTAGAGCAATTTTCTTTGGCGTTGCAGGATTTGCCCTGCGAAAGTAAAAGTATTTCCACGATGAAGGAAATGTCACCCTTGGAGGAAATCCGCCATTCAACTGCTCATATTCTAGCCACTGCGGTACTTCGCCTGTACCCGGAGACCAAACTCGATATCGGCCCCCCCACCGATTCCGGGTTTTATTATGATTTTGATTCTGAAATCTCATTCACTCCTGAAATCCTTGAGGATATTGAGCAGGAAATGGCCAAGGTTATTAAGGAAAATCAAAGATTTGAACGAATGGAAGTATCCCGAAAGGAGGCCAAGGAAATCATTCGTAAAATGGATCAAGAGGAATACAAACTGGGACGGCTAGGCGACATTCCCGAAGGCGAAACCATTTCCTTCTATCGAAATGGGGAATTCATGGACTTATGCGCAGGCTCACATGTTTCCTATACAAAAAAAATTAAAGCCTTTAAGTTATTGCAAACCGCAGGGTCCTATCACCGTGGAGATGCTTCCAATAAACAATTGCAAAGAATTTACGGCACTGCCTTTGCTACCAAAGATGAATTGGCAAAACATCTTGAACAAATCGAAGAAGCGAAAAAGAGGGATCATCGCAATTTGGGAAAAGAACTGGGGCTTTTTCACATAGATGAAATGGTTGGACAAGGTTTGGTTCTGTGGAAACCAAATGGTGCGATTGTTCGGCAGGAACTCGAAAAATTCATATCCGAGGAACTGGCTAAACAAGGATACTCCCAAGTTTACACTCCACATATAGGAAAGCTGGACCTCTATCGGACCTCTGGGCATTTCCCCTACTATCAGGATTCTCAGTATCCTCCGATTATTCACCGAGAATGTTTAACTAAACTAGCTGAGGAAGGATGCACCTGTTCGGAATTGTCTAATAAGCTAGATGAGGGAGACATCGAAGGATATATGCTCAAACCAATGAACTGCCCGATGCACATACGGATTTTTCGATCCGAGCCGAGATCCTATCGCGACCTACCCGTAAGGCTCGCGGAATTCGGAACGGTTTATCGGTGGGAACAATCTGGTGAATTGAATGGAATGACTCGCGTTCGTGGCTTTACTCAGGATGATGCTCACCTCTTCTTGCGAGAAGATCAATTACAGGACGAGATTCAAGGATGCCTTGGATTGGTAAAGTTAGTCTTTTCAATCCTTGGCATGAACGACTATCGTGTCCGCGTCAGTTTAAGAGACCCGGAATCCGATAAATATGTGGGCAGTCCTGAAGCTTGGGATAAAGCGGAGGAGGCTCTACGGGAAGCAGTTAAAAAACTGGATGTAGATTACGAAGAGGAATTGGGTGAAGCTGCATTCTACGGCCCGAAAATTGATTTTGTAGTTAAAGATGTAATCGGAAGAGAATGGCAATTGGGGACAGTTCAGGTCGATTATAATCTTCCCGAAAGATTTGACCTTTCCTATGTGGGTTCTGATAACAAAGACCATCGCCCCGTTATGATTCATCGGGCTCCGTTTGGATCTATGGAGAGATTTTGTGGTGTCCTCATTGAGCATTTCGCAGGCAACTTCCCTACCTGGCTTGCTCCCGAACAAGTTAGAATTCTACCGATGAATGATGACTTGGTAACTGCAGCCGAGCAATGTGCAAAGGAATTCTCAAAGGTTGGAATAAGAACGGGAATTGATCGACAAGCTGCAAAGCTGGGAGCAAAAATTCGCAAGGCTGAGAATGAAAAAATTCCGCACATGGTTATTTTAGGAAAAAGAGAAGCGGAAGAAGGAAAAGTTACTATCCGCTCAAGAAACAATCCTGAATTAGATGGAACTTGTGATTTGGAAGCATGTGTTGAGCAAATATCCACTGAAATCAAAACTAAGGCACTGCCTAAAAAGCGTCATTCAGAGAATTCCAATTAAACTGCTTTTTGAAGTAAATTTAATGTGACGGTTTTGCCCATGTGCAGGAATCCCAATAGGAATAAAATTGTGTCAGGTTCATCACCAAATATATTTTCTCAACTCATTAAGCTACCTATCCTTTTGGTGATCTCAGTTTATCGTTGGTTTTCACCAATCAAGCAGCTGATTTTCGGTCCTTATGCCAGGTGTAGGTTTTATCCCACATGCTCAGAATATAGTTTGGATTGCTTTCATCACCTTCCGCTACACCAAGCCATTGCCAAGTCACTCTCAAGGATAGCGAGATGCAACCCAATGCATCCCGGCGGTTATGACCCTCTTTTTCCCGATAAAAATGTCGAGGAATCCCCCAAAGCATCCAAATGAGCTTACACTCGCCCGTTTTGCCTCCCTCTTTTTGTGATGAATCAACTGACCTGTATCATTACGTTGAGGATTTGATCTTGCGATCTAGGTCAGAAAAAAGTGAACATTTTCTATCCGTCACTATCGAAACAGATTATTCTGATCCTTTGGCAGTTCTGGAGACAATACACCAAAATAATGTTCCTATCTGTTATTTTGAAAAGCCTGGAAGTGAATTCTCGATTGCAGCTGGAGAGTATTTAAGCGTAGCCCGGTTTTCAGGGACGCAAAGATTTCAGAATGCACAGAAATGGGCAGATGACATTTTCAGTAAAACAGTCGTGGCAGGTGACCATAAAATTGCTGGAACTGGTCCCACTCTCTTTTTGTCAGCTACTTTTGAAAACGATTACGACGACCCAAGCCTGCCTCCACCTTTGGAAATCTTCTTACCCAAGTGGCAAGTACTTCGAAAAGAAGGTTATAACTTTCTTATTTTCAATGTAGAAATATCCCCCGAATCTTCCTCGGAAAATATCATCAATGAGTTTAAAACTCATATTTCCAAAATAAAAGGAGTACGCTTCAACAGTCGTACCGCTAGTGACCCCCAAAAGGTCAAAGTTGGCTCTCCTGTAGAAAATTATGACTACGAAAAGGCAGTTGGAAAAGCATTGATCGAAATAAAGAAACAAAAGCTATCAAAAGTAGTCTTATCAAGACAACTCACTTTCAGCACAGATTCACCCCTCCCCCCCTTCTCCATCGCTCATTTCCTTCGTGAAAAATTCTCCGACTGTCATACATTTTGCATATCTCAGCCCGGTCATGGACTAATGGTCGGTGCAACTCCCGAAACTTTACTCCGATCAACAGGAAACTCTTTTGAAACCGAAGCATTGGCTGGATCCGCCCCCCGGGGAATGTCTGCAGGAAAAGATGCGCACTGGGGGAAAACGCTTCTTGGCAGGGAAAAAGAAATTCTTGAACACAAATTGGTAATCCAAAGTATTCTGAGACGACTTTCTTCCATTGGTATTGAGAATTGCAAGGAAGGGAAACCCAGAGTTCTTAGGCTTGCGAATCTTCAGCATGCAAAGACTCCTTTGACAGCAAAACCTGTGAATGGCATTCATCCATTTGAAGTGCTTTCGGCTCTGCATCCGACACCGGCCATGGGCGGATCACCTCGTGAAGTAGCCCTTCCTCTCGTCAGTAAACTTGAGCAAAAACCACGTACCTGGTACTCCGGCGTAACTGGATGGATCGACAACCGCGGTAGAGGCGAATTCGTTGTTCCCATTCGTTGCGGAAAAATTCTTCCCGACAAACTTACTCTCTATGCTGGTGCAGGTTTAGTAGATGGCTCCAATCCGGCTCAGGAAAAAAAGGAGACCGATTGGAAATTACAAGCAATGCTTGAAGTTATTACGGGAAGAACTACGCTTCCCGAATCGTGAATAAAAAGACTGACGAAATAGCCCACGCTAATCTCTTCTGTGGTGCTTATTTTGCGCAAGTTCTCTCTAATTTAGGACTTAAAACGATCTATTTCTCACCTGGCTCCCGCTCCACCCCTCTAATTATTGGAATCGAAAGATATTCGAATATCCAGTTAATACCCGTTCTAGACGAAAGGAGTGCAGGCTTTATCGCCTTAGGCCAAAGCAAACAGCAGAATGAGCCAGTTGGGCTCATTTGTACCTCCGGCTCAGCTCTCACTCATTGGTTTCCTGCCATCACGGAAGCATCGCATGCAGGAACGCCACTTCTTCTGTTCTCTGCGGACCGCCCACCCGAGTTGCAAAACTGTGGAGCTGGCCAAACCATTTACCAGGAAAATATTTTTGGAAGTTTCGTTCGACAATTTCATCAATTGGATGTTCCGCAATCGTGTGAAGCGTTCAAAAAAAACATTACCACCGCTCTTCATACTGCTTTCCTCGAAGCAACCGGGCTAAACCCAGGGCCCGTTCATCTAAATTTCCCATTCCGAGAGCCATTCCTGCCTGCTTCTACCATTAGCATAGATAAGGAATTCAATGATCCCAGTCTTCCATCCAGAGAAATCAGTTATCCTGATTCAACCATTGATATTTCCGGGCAAATCTCTAGTACTACAAGACCTCTCATTATTGCCGGGCAAGATGTGTCCAAAAATGACATTGAACCTTGGCTTGATAACCCACCGATACCGATACTTTGCGACTCACTTTCCTCCACTCGTCAGAGCGATTCAAACAACACAATCTTGCGATATGAAAATCTTTTACGAGATCCTCAATTTGTTGAAAATTGTAAGCCTGATCTGATAATCACACTGGGTCCCCTGCCTACATCCAAGACACTTCGTAACTGGATCCAAGGCTTATCCGCCCTAAGAATTGTAATTGAACCAAGAGGGATCAATGTCGATCCGATTCAGTCAGAAAGCAAATATTTTCAAATTGGTTTCAATCAGTTGGAGCAAATTAATGTACCGCCCCCCGAACAAGGATGGACCGAAAACTGGACTGAAGGAGAAAGAGAGGTTCAAACTAAATTAGACCGGGCATTTGAAGAGGAACTCCCAGCATTTGAGGGCAAACTTGCCTACCTTCTTTCCCTTCACTTGCCGAATGATGCCAACCTATTTATTGCAAACAGTATGCCGATCCGTGACCTTGAGTGGTTTTGGAAAAAAAGCACTTCATCACGCCGACTTTTTGGGAACCGTGGAGTAAATGGAATTGACGGAACATTGGGTACAGCTTTGGGCATGGCCCAAGAGACTTCGGTACCAAATTTTCTACTTACTGGTGAACTTGCCTTCCTCCACGACTCGAATGCNCTTCTGTTTGCTAATCAATTCAAGGGAAACTTAACCGTTTTCGTCNTCAATAATGATGGTGGGGGNATTTTCGAAAACTTACCAATTGCAAAAGAGCCCGAGTTTGAAAAATGCTTCGCCACTCCACAAAGCTTTGANCTATCAAGCCTTTGCAAAGCATTCCATGNAGATTATTCTCTGCTNTCCTCATGGTCTCAAATCATTGAAAAACTCATAAAACCTCGGGATCGCGGCATTGAAGTTATTGAAATTCGAACAAATCGAAAACAAGACCGACTGACTCGAAATAAACTTCTAGCCTTAACTCCATGGAAGGATGCCTGAATTAGCTGAAGTTGCCTATGCTTGTGGGCAGTGGAACCCCGGTATTGGAAAGTTTGTTAAAGAGGTCTATACCAATCCTAATTCCCGCGTTTTTCGCGATCTTTCCAGAGAACAAGTAATGAGCGAACTAAGTGGGGCGAAGCTTACTTCTTCGGCGACTCATGGAAAACAAATGCTATTTAAGTTCAGTGGCAACCGATGGCTTGGTCTTCATTTGGGCATGACTGGCAGCCTTCACACAGAAAACCCTTCCTACAAGCATTGTAAGCAAGATGCATTAATTCTTCTTCAATCGAAAAAAACACTCATCTTTCGGGATCCAAGACAATTTGGTCGCCTCCGTTTGCATACTGGAAAAGAAGCTCCAAGCTGGTGGAGTGAATTACCACTCTCCATGCTTGATTCAGAGTTCCAATCNGAAATTCTCGATGATGCAATGAAACGCCATTCAAAAAGACCAGTTAAAGCTCTGTTACTCGACCAAAGATACTTTCAAGGCATGGGGAATTGGATGGCCGATGAAGTTTTATGGCGAGCCCATATCCACCCTGCACAAAGATGTGCAGAAATAAGCTCTGCCGGACGCAAAAAGTTATTTACGCAAATTAAATTCGTAGCGAATGGAGCCATGAATTCAGTTGGTAAACATGGTGGCGACCCACCCAAAGGGTGGCTATTTCATGTAAGATGGAAAAATGGTGGTTTTTGCCCCAAGACCAATGTGCCCCTGATTAGAGAAGAAATCGGAGGTAGGACTAGTTGCTGGTCTCCTGGTCTGCAAAAGCTCTAGGGCGACCTATGGAATTGAAAGCAATGTTTTGGCTTTATTTATGTCTTTGCTAATTTGGTCAGTCAGTTCCTCCACTGAACTGAATTTCGATTCAGATCGGATGAAGATTTCCAAAGACATTTCAACTTCTGCATCGTAGCCCCAATCTCTCTCGTCGAGATCTTCCAAGATATGAATCTCTAATTTGGGTAAATCTGCTCCATCCTCGACAGTAGGACGCATTCCATAATTGGCAACAGCAGGAAGAACCACACCTTTATTCAAATTCTTAACCTGACCGGCATAAACCCCATAAGCAGGACGAGCTTCAGGACTCCAATCCAAATTCATTGTGGGAAAGCCAATCGAACGCCCCATTTTCTTCCCGGGTAAAACTGAACCATAAATACGATAATTTCTACCCAGCATCTGATTAACGCTTTCAATCTGACCAGCAATCAAAGCCTCCCTTATTCGAGAACTGCTTACTGCAACCTCTCCCATATTTTTGGAATTAACCACTTGGACATGCATACCCATTTTTTCACCCACCTCTTGAAGAAAGGATGAATCACCTTCCCTGCCCTTTCCAAACCTGAAATTCTGGCCGACGCTTAAACCTTCGACCGAAGGAATTCTTTCCTTCAAAAAAACGCCAAAATCACTTGAAGAAACATGAGCAAGCTCATCATCGAAATCTCTTAAAATCACATGATTCATTCCATAGGAATGCAGCATTCTCGCTTTTTGCTCTGCATTCATTAGGAGAGGAGGCGCACTTTCTGGTCGCAAGAAGCTTGCCGGGTGCAGAGGAAAGGTAAAGGCGACGGATACCCCGTTAATGTCGCGTGCGTGATCTTGCGAAGCAGTCAAGACTTGTTGATGGCCAAGATGAACACCATCAAACATCCCCAAAGCCAAGTTTACAGGTCTGGTAAACTTTTCCCCAAATTGCTCAATGGAGGAAAAAATCCCCATGGACTAGAGGACATGAGCCGGCACGGCTTCACGAACTGGAATTAACAAGGATTGAAACTCTCCAGTGCCCATGGTCTCTATCTCCTCAAGAGTAGGAACCCCTTCGATTGAAAAATCATTGATTTTAGTTCTGCGTAACGAAGTAAGATGCCCTCCGCAGTCCAACTTTTGCCCCAAATCATGGAAAACGGTACGAACGTAGGTTCCTTTGCTGCAATCCATGAAAAATCTTCCTTCAGGAGAATCCCATCCNTGGAGGGACAATTCGTTAATTCTGATAACGCGAGGCTCTCGTTCTACTGTTTTCCCCTTTCGGGCCATTTTGTAAAGAGGGACCCCGTTGATTTTTTTTGCGGAAAACATCGGTGGAGTCTGATACTGGTCACCCAGAAATTCCTTCATCGCATCTCCAATAGTTTCTTCTGATAAATTTTCGGGTAAATCTTTTGTCTCCACTACTTCCCCGTCCGAGTCTTGACTATCTGTTTCTACACCGAGTTTAAAGGTTCCTTCATATGCTTTATCCAGGCTAATCAGAAATTGAGATACTTTTGTTGCTTTTCCAATCAGCATAATCATCAAACCGGTGGCTAATGGATCCAAAGTGCCCGCGTGGCCGATCTTTTTCATCTTTAGCTTCCGGCGCAGTCTATCAACGATATCATGGGATGTGATACCTGATGGCTTATCCACCAGAAGAATCCCCTCAAAACTTGGGTCTTGTAATCCCATCTAGAATCCTCCGTTTTGGGCTATCTTTAAATGCTCCCCAATTGAGTTAACCAAATCAGGATAAAACTCATCAAAGGGAACATCGACATTAAATCCCGCAGCACAAGCATGTCCGCCACCCGAAAACTGTTTAGCAAGCAGATCAACCCGGTATTTTTTATCCTTGGCACGAAAACTACCTTTTAATTTACCATTTCGATCCTCAACCAAAACTCCGATCTCCACTCCTTCCAGGGATCTGGCATAATCCACGAAGTTCTCTGCGTCTTCCGGTTTGGTCCCAGTTTCTTGATAAAAATCTTCCCGAATACTCCCGATACAAACGCTGTCGTTGAATTCCATTCGAAAACTGGCAAGAAACTTTTGCAAAAGTTGAATCCTGCCGGGCTTTTCCCTTTCATATAATTCATGGGCCACCATAGATGGGTTACAACCCGATTCACAAAGTTTTCGACAAACCTCAAAAACGGCCGCATTCGTGCCAGAGTAGCAAAATTGGCCCGTATCAGTACAAATCCCCAAGTAAAGAGCATCCGCAGTCGTTTGATCGACCTCAAGATCCGAATCAAAAAAGAATTTCGCTAAAACTTCACCCGTTGCTGATGCATCGGATAACACGAANTTATGTTCTGCNAATTTAGTGTTAGAGACATGATGATCCANATTAAGAAAAACAGAAGGAAAGCGTTTTCTCAACTCATCACCCACCCGTGCATGATCGGCACAGNCAACCGTCACAATCTTATAATCTCCTGCCTCTATCCCTTGAGGGTCTGTAAAGGGTGTGTCGCCCACNAATTTTTGAAGCGTGCGGGGTACNGGATCATTATTGACTGCAATTGCATTGATTCCCATTGCTCGCAAAATCCGAGTCAGAGCCACTTGGGACCCAATACAATCGCCATCAGGCCGTCGATGGCCGAGCACAAGAACGGATAATCCTTCCAACTGCCTAATAAGTTCGGCAAAAGAAGCGGATTCAGAAAGAAAATTTGTCATAAGAAGGTAAAGGAACTGGTTATTCTTTGAAACTATCAGAAGCAGAGAAAAAGGAAAAGCTTTGATCTAATGAGCTCAGGAGGAGAATACAAAACCTTCTTCGTCAAAGCCGCTGATCCTCACCTCTTCCTCATTTGGTAATCCAAAAATAAAGCAAGCCCCTTCTTTTTCAAAAGTACTGAATCCAACCAGCAATCGCCCCTCCGTATTTTTTTTATAAACCTTCTGCTTACTTTCATTTTGTTCAGGTAAAGTAAGCGAATCACTCAAGGCATTCAATGTAACGATGCCACCTTTCTTCGTTGCAAGGCCAGAAAGGGTTATGATTGGTGAGGAAACCTGGGCCGTTTTCGAGACTATCAGGTAAGAATCTCCCTGATCATAAACGGACCTCCCCCACAGTATTCCTGCCCACGGTAAAAATTGCTTAAGCCAGATCTCGTCAGATTTCATAACTTTTATTTTCTGATAATCCCAAAAATGAGTTTCCTGTAATCTCATCCAATTACTTAAAACTACATTTTGTNTTATCTGGTTCCCCTCGATCACGCCCCTTATATCCTCTATCCAACTTTTTAAATAAACAGGGTACTCTTCGCCAGTCCCGCGGACCATTCTGACGATATCCGTGTGAAGAATTTGTGTCCCATCTTCTGTCTGGAAAAACAGGCCATCTCTTCTTTTTAAAATTTGTTTATTCAGCAGATCTTTCAAAAGAAGTTTTTTCTTCATTCGTTCAGTAAAAGACAGGCGGCCAAGTTCCATTACTGCATTTTGACATGCAACCTGAGAAATTGCCCCCGGAGTAAATGGCTGCCCCACCCTTACCGTTACGCAATACGGAAATGAAATAGGCATTTTTTTAAAAAAACATCCTTGGCTCATACTGAAAATCGAGCCCCAAACCCCGTCCAAGTGGACGGGAATCACCGGTACATCCGATTTTTGGGCCAAAAGAATGGGACCACGCATAAAGGGGAGGACCAACCCAGTTCGAGAGATTCCGCCTTCAGCAAAGACACATAGAGGAAGTCCCTCCTTTAGCCTTTTTACCGATTCTTTAATACTGCTGAGAGATTTTTCAGGTGATACCGTTAAGGTTTGGGTTAATCGGAAAACAAATCTTAAAAGGTAGGAACTGGCCAAACCTGAGTAAGCCAGATAGCGGATTTTTCGAGGAAAAGCCGCTCCGATAAAAACTGGGTCGGCGTAGGACAGGTGGTTACAGACAAGCAAACTGCCTCCTTCTTTAGGGAAATTCTCCATCCCAAGAATATTAATTCTGTANAAAACACGGAGAAACATGTGAAACCATGCCCGGAAAAAATCTTCCAATGTGCTCCATAGAGTCAGTAGTCCAATTACCATCGCTGGTATCAAAATAACCAGGAGCTCCTCCTTGCCACTCAACCCAAGCATATTTGATAGATACGCATGTAAAAGAATCATTAAAATACCAACAAGCTGAGTCAGCAGATTGGAAGCAGCCAAGACTCGACCTCTTTGATTCTCCTGAGCTCGGTCCTGAATGTAACCGTTCAGTGGAACGAAGAAAAGTGCTCCAAAAAAACCAAGACCCAGACATAATCCATTAAAGACCTCGGATAAAGGGTCAGATAAACAGAATCCCATAAATACTAACGGCATACCTAAAGCACCTATAGCAGAGAGTCCGATCTCGATCCGGCCACGATTCAAATAAGCAACAAAAATACTTCCCACCATGATTCCGACTCCCAACAATAAGAACCAGAAACCGTAAAGAGTACCCATACCCACTTTCCCCGCCACCACTTCTCCTGAAATCTTAACCAGTACGAGATAAAAAAATCCACCAACGCCCCAAAACCATGCATCTCCCAGAGCTGCATACCTTAATTCTTTCCTCTTCAATAAGTAAAACAGGTCACGAAAATGATTTATCATCACTGATGGCCTGAATGGTTCACTGCCAGAGACTCCTGTCTCAGGAATAGGCCATGCAATAAGCCAAGAGAAAAAAGCCAGCAAAGAAATGAAACCACATACGAACAGGGCGGCAGTCCATCCTCCCCGAGACTCAACAATCTGATCAAAAACTACAGCTCCTGCAAACGCTCCCCCTAGTATACCAACCAACGCCAGCATTTCCATAAAACCTACAGCTTTGGCGAGTCTCTGTGTTCCGATCAGCTCTTTGAGAATTCCTTTTTTTGCAGGGGAAAAAAAAGCAGACTGAACCGACAGAATAAAAAAACCAGCCAATGAAAATTCAAGACTTTGATTGTATAAAGCGAGCCCCAGAATCCCCAACCCAAACAACTGACCTAGCAAGGCAGTGACGATGACTTTTTTTTTGGAAAAACGATCCGTGACCCAACCGGCAACTGGAGCAAAAAGAACAAAAGGAATAATCAAAAGAATCGAAACCTGTTGATTAACACTGTCCATACTGGCCTTACCGAATTGGACCGCTGCCATCAGCGGCAACATCGCCTTCATTGCATTATCATTAAAGGCACCAATGGTTTGCGAAATCATTAGCGGCCAAACAACCCTGAATGGCCGACCTTTCGAATCAGTACTCACTTTTCTGACCTTCTTCTTTCTTTCACCAAATGTATTTCATACCCCATTTTCCAATTGCCAAGGTAAATTTAATGATGAACAAAATATCTCATGCTCAAAAACATGATTAAAATTCCTCTTTCTCTCTTTTCTCTGGTCTTTGCCCTAGAGGCAAAACCATTGAATATACTTTTTATCTTTACCGATGATCATGCCTATCAGGCTATTTCCGCCTATGGGTCGAATCGGAACAAGACTCCTAATATTGACCGTATTGCCAAAGATGGAATGCTTTTTAATCGTGCCTTTGTTACCAACTCGATCTGTGCTCCCAGTCGTGCTGTCATTCTAACAGGGAAACATAGCCATCTGAACGGACAGCTTACGAACGGCCAGAGATTTGATGGCGAACAGCAAACTTTTCCCAAGCTTTTACAAAATAAAGGTTATCAAACTGCAATGATTGGAAAGTGGCATTTAAAAAGCGATCCGACAGGCTTTGATTTCTGGCAAGTATTGCAAGGCCAGGGACCGTACTACAATCCGCCGATGAACACAGCACAAGGAGTCAAAAAGATTACTGGTTACACCACCGATGTCATTACCGATGTCACTCTTGATTGGCTTAAAAACGGTAGGGATAAAAACAAACCCTTTTTCGTAATGAGCCAGCACAAGGCACCTCACCGAAACTGGCAACCGGGCCCCAAATATTTAACCAAATATGATGATATTGAAATTCCAGAACCCGCTACCCTAAGGGACAATTACAAAAACCGTTTGGAACCTGCCTCGACCCAGGCAATGACCATCGATCAGCATCTATCCGCAAGCGATCTAAAACTTAAAACACCCGGTAATCTCACACCAGAACAAAAAGCCAAGTGGGACACGGCTTACGGGCCCAAGAATGAAGCTCTCGAAGAAGCCAATCTCGAAGGTGATGATTTATTCAAATGGAAGTACCAGAGGTATGTGAAGGATTATCTTCGTTGCATTGACTCCGTGGATGAGAACATAGGACGCCTGCTCGATTACCTGGATGAAACCGGCTTGGCAGAGAATACCGTGGTTATTTACTCATCTGACCAGGGATGGTATCTTGGAGAGCATGGATGGTATGATAAACGATGGATGTATGAAGAATCATTCCGTACTCCTCTTATTGTGCGTTGGCCTGGAGTAACCCAAGCTGGAAGTAAAAATGCTGATCTTGTCCAGAATCTGGATTACGCAGAGACATTTCTCGATATTTGCGGAGTGAAGTCCCCCAAGGATATGCAGGGAGCCTCAATTGTGCCCCTTCTCAAAGGTAAAAAACCAAAGGATTGGAGAAAATCTCTATATTATCAGTATTATGAGTACCCCGGTGCCCATAGCGTTCGGAGACATTATGGGGTAAGAACCGATCGTTATAAACTTATACATTTTTACATGCTCGATGGATGGGAACTCTACGACCTTAAGAAAGATCCAAATGAACTGAATTCACTCTACGGAAAAAAAGGATACGAAAAGATTACTTCCGAACTCAAAAATGAGTTAACCCGACTTCGAAAACTCTATCAAGTTCCTGAGGACACCCGTCCTCTGGTTCGTGCTCCACGCGAACCAAGAAAAAAGAAAAAGGGCTAAAAAAGCTCCTTCTACTTTAGACGATCGATTGCCAAGGCCAGGGAGAAATCTTTCTCGGTTACTTTTCCACCGGCATCATGGGTGTTTAAGGATAAACTCACCCAGTTATAACAGTTTGATATTTCTGGGTGGTGATCCATGCCCTCCGCCTCGTAAGACATTCTTACTAAAAAAGTCATAGCATCCCGAAAGTTTGAAAATTCAAATTTTTTCTTCAGGCAGTTATTTTCCCAAGTCCAACCATTCAATTCCTTCATTTTTTCGGATATTTTTTCTTCGGAAAGTGAAATCATCATACTTCTCTCAATTAGTAGTTGCTTTCCTCGTTGTCAATTCGCCCGT
>PATX01000011.1 GCA_002713685.1 Opitutia bacterium
GGGCTGAACTCAACCCATGTGTTAATTTGACCAATATCAGAATCATCGAGATCTTGATGTGCGTACCCCAATCTCGCCTCAAGTCCGGGTATAATTATAACGGATGCAGCTACATCAATAGCAACATGATCATTGAAATCATCTTTCGTCCAATATCCGTCATGTATTCCTAAGGATAAGCCAAACTGACCGTTATTGAAATTAGCGCGTATGCCATCGACATAATTTCTTTTTAAATTAGAAGAAACTGCAACAGCAGTTGGGTAACTTGCTAGCAAAGGCTTAAGAGCATCATGATTTTTCGCTACATCTAGAAAATACCCATAAGATGTAGAAAATAAACCTGGAGCTTCATCAGCTTCATAACCCAGGCTTGTAAGCTGTCTTCCAAAACTAAGATTAAAATCCTGATTGAAACTGTAACGACCAAATAGTTGCTCCAGACCCACTTCTTCCGTGGAAGCTTTTAAGTGAATCTCGCCGGTAACTGGTGAAAAATCGAAAAGGAAATCCACATCGCCGGATGTCGTAAAGCGACTATCATCTCCGTGGTCATCAACATCACCGTAACCGTAAACAAAGTCGACATACCCTCTGAGTTTAACTCGATTACCCAGTGAGATGCCATTGTATGCAATCGTTTCGTTAGCACCTAATGTAGTTCCCTCTGATGCATAAGAGTTTGCAACAGCAGAAGCACCCGGGATTTGAGCGGTCAAAGCGTTGATTGAAAATAATGCGAACGAAAGTGAAATCAAGTATTTCATAAGAGTATATTACAATTTAGGGATGGACTTTTTACTAAACAGAAGTTTCAAAATTTCGTCAACAATCGAAAACTACCTTTCTTTTTAGACTTTAGATTTAAACCAATTCTAGTTGGGTTGCCTAATTCTTTTTAATTTTTCTCGAATGAAAGAGGGGAGCTTTTCAATTTGTTCTTTATTATCAATAGACCCTTCAAAAATAATTTCACCATTGGGATTGGTGAATTTCAAAAATTTTGATCCATCTTTTTGAGAAAATTCAAGGGTCCCTTCTTCATCAGTTATTGTTGTGAAATTCTGCTGGGAAGAATAGGAGAAACTTTGAATATCACCATTCGTTGAACCATGAATTGGATGATCTGGATCAATAAGGTTATTATCTTTAAAATTAAGATTGGAAATCCCCGGAATCTGAGACAATCCATGACTTTTCAATAAATCCTGAATAGAGGAATTGTGGTTACGAAATAGTTGATGAAAATTTTGGTCCTGATAGGGTTGAAATTCAAACTTTTTATCATCTAAACTGGGGGAAGTTTCTGAAAGAGTAACGTCCAGTATCATGGGTTTCCCTTTGCGTAAGATTTTCAATTTAACCCGTTCACCGTTACTTTTCATTCGGACCAATGCTTTTAGTTGATCGGAATTGACCAAGGTTTGGTCGTCCATTTGGAGGAGAATATCATAAAGCTTTACACCTGCCTGGTCTGCGGGGCTATCGGGAGAAACCTGATCGATACTCAAATGGATACCTTTGGGTAGGTTTAATTGTTCGCTCATTGCCTCAGGTAATGTGGAAGCACTGACTCCAAGGAAAGTAATCTTTTCAATCTTCTGACTCGTCTTAGAAAACACATAAGTTGAGGACAGTAAAAAATAAGCAAAGGCAAGTTTCGTGATCACAGAAAAAAATTTCATTAACGGGAATCTTTTTGTTGTTTGGCCACAAACAAGCGAAAAAAACTATACAAGCGGGAAACTGAAGGGTTCAGTAGAGGTCCAGGTCGATCAGAATAATCTCCTGACGGGGCTGCGTTGAAAGAATACGTTTATTCGTAGCCGGGTGTTGCCAAAGGATTTCATCGATATAATGCATTCGAACCTGACGGGCAGGTAGTCGGCCAGGTCTAGAAATCACACCCTCATCAATACGGTCCAGTAGCCTTTCCTGAAAAGTAGGCAACCAACCTCCCACGGGCATACCAGATTGTGCTTCCAGTTCTGCAACGGAAACTCCGTGAATAGGGCTTTCGGGATCTTCGTAAAGAGAAACTTGGGGTGAAGTCGAACGAACCGACGATGGTGCAAATTGTTCGTTCCCTCTGTTTTCCCAAAAATAGACACTTAGAAAAGTAATCACTAAAGAAGCAGCGATACCCAAACCTAACCAAGGAAAGAAGGTTAGGTTCGATTTAACAGAGGCAGACGGAGACTTTATTTCCTCAGGCAATCGACGCATCGCCAAATTCCCGGCATCCCCTAAGCCCTGTTCGATGCGATCCGTTAGTTGGGGAGATGGATTTTTTGGTGTAAGAGACTTCAGCTCCTTTTCGATGGATTCAAATTCATTCATTTAGACGCGAGGTTCGGATTTGGGTCATCCAGTTCTTCTGGAACCCAGTCTTTTAATTTTTGTAGTGCGTAGCGGTAACGCGAAGCGACTGTATTGAGAGACAGATCCAGTGTGCGGGCGATTTCATCGAATGTGAGTTCCCCCCAAATTTTCAGGGTAAGTACCTCTTTTTGTTCATCCGGAAGGCGATCGACTGCCCGAAGGAGGGCTCTCTGTTTCTCGTCTTTTTCCAGAGAATATTCGAAAGAAGAAGAAAGTGGAGTGAGCTCGAAAGTTTTCTGTTCACGAATAATTCGACGGTCAAGACTGCGAGCCCAATCAATAGCCAGTCTACGAATAGCGCGATATACTAAACCGGGGGCTACTTCTCCCGTATGACCATAAAGTCTCCATATACGGACAAATGCTTCCTGCACCAAATCTTCCGCATCGTGGGGATTGCGAGCCTGTTGCCGGGCAAAAAGCAGGAGTCTTGAACCATGTCGGGCAAACCAAGATTTCCATATGGGTTCGGTATTTATCATTCTCAATAATGAAGGCGTTGAAAATAGGGTAGTTTGTTTCCCATTGTAAAAAATTTTACCATCGGGACAAGAAGACTGATTAAAAAAAGTTTTTTCTATCTTTTAAGCGAATTTTTTAAAATTGGCATCCAACATGCAAACTTTGTTTTTCAAAGGGCAAAACAGACTCTTAAATGAGTTACATAAATATGCGCGACCTGGGCTGGGTCGCGCATTTTTATTTTGTAACCATCACTTCCACAAGAAAGAGATCCCTGAGCAGATTGCCTTGTCTTGCCTCCCGGTCCTTTCTATGGATGAAATCATCCTATGAAATTAAGCAACCAAGCCCATCTAGCGTATTGCACTAATGTCCACCGCGGAAACAGCTGGCAGGAGACATTTGATTCTTTGGAAAATTATGTAATGAAAGTTCGGGAAGGAGTCGCTCCTGAACAAAGGTTTGCGATCGGGTTGCGATTAGGGGCGGATGCCGGACGTGAATTAGCAGACACTAGAAAGCTTTATGAATTTCGCAAATGGCTTGAGGAAAAGAATGCCTATGTTTTTACGATCAATGGATTTCCCTATGGCAACTTCCATGGTTCACCGGTAAAAGAACAGGTTTATCGACCGGACTGGACCACCAATGAACGCATGGATTATACCCTGCTGCTCTTCTCTATCCTCGAAAACTTATTGGAACCAGGCGAGGAAGGCAGTGTAAGTACCCTACCCGGCTCGTTTAAGGAATTCCTGCCAGGCGAGGAGATTCCCGATATCCTACTGAAAAAAGTGGGTGCCTGTGCCCTCGAAATTGAAAAATTAGCCGGCCCCAAAAACCTCGACCTACATCTCGGTATGGAACCAGAACCATTAGGTCTCTTTGAGACTACCGCGGAAACAGTTTCGTTTTTTGATAAATTATTCGACAAGGGAACGGACGAAGAAATCATTCGTAAACGGATCGGGGTGAATTACGATTGCTGCCATCTCGCCATTGAATTTGAAGATGCTCATGAAGGACTGGACTCACTGGTGAAGCATGGGATTCGGCTGAGCAAACTTCACTTAAGTTCAGCACTGTCTGCCAAGCCAACTGAAAATAACTTACTAAGGTTGAAGGATTTTATTGAACCAGTTTATCTTCATCAGGTGACGCTGGGAAAAGACGGGCAATGCATTCGACGTATCAAGGATCTTGATGCTGCCCTCGAAATGCAAATGGCAGGAAATCTTCCCGAAGCGGATGAATGGAGAATTCATTTTCATGTACCCCTTCACGCTTCACCCGGAGGCGACATGGGAGACACTCGCCTTCATGTGATTGATACACTCTTCTGGCTAAGTAAAAACCAAAGTGCCTGCAGACACTTGGAAATGGAAACCTACACCTGGGAAGTCCTCCCTGAAAAACTGCAAGCCGGTTCAGTGGTGGAACAGGTTGGCAAAGAATATCAGTGGACCCTGGAACAAATGGACAAGATCGGGTTCAGCCTCGAAAAAAGCTAACCCGCCCCTTTTCCGATGCCGTCGATTTTACACCTCGCTCTCACTCTTTCCCGGGCATCCAACCTACCCACAGTGTGGACGAACTGCCTGGCCGCGTGGGCAATCAATCAATCAGTTGAAAAAATCGTTGGGCAAACCCCGGCTTGGCATCATCCGACCCTTTTTGATTGGGGTGTGCTCGGGTGGCTGCTACTCGGTGCCAGCTTGGTGTATTCTGGAGGCTGCGTTTTAAATGATGCGTTTGATCAGAAGTTTGATAAGCAATATAACCCGAATCGTCCAATACCTTCGGGTCAAATAAACCCTTCATCGGTTTGGGTAATGGGCATTCTATTTCTGATAATTGGTGGTGGGGTTTTGGTTGGCCTTTCAGCGGCTTCCATTCTCTGGACCGGTTTGCTGATTGGAGCGGTCTGCCTCTATGATTGGTGTCACAAAAAATGGATTGGTTCGGTATGGATCATGGGGAGTTGCCGAACTTTTTTGTGGTTGGTAGCAGGGTCTGCAGGAAGTGCCGAAATCATGAATACAGTGATCATTTGTGCGTTGTGTGTAGGCGGATATGTGGTGGGCATTAGCCTATTCGCCAGAAATGAATCGAAAAGAGGAGAGACAGATGGATCAAGCTCCCTTTCGATTCTTCTTTTGTTTAATCCCTGTTTGCTGACACTGGGATTGATTATTATGTGGAACCACCTCGATCCTACCCGAGTCTTTCTACTGAACATCAGTGGTCTCTTTCTGGGTTGGATTGTATTTAACGCCGTTCTGCGAATGAAAAATTTCACAAATAAAGAATCCATCGGACAAGGTGTATCCATACTCCTCGCAGGAATTTGTTCCGTGGATGCCCTGGCAGTCTGCTTCTTCGTGCCTGCCCTCATAGTACCGTGTTATGTCGTTCAATTTTCTGCACATATTCTTCAAAAGAAGTTTGCGGCGACCTAAGCCCAAACATACGATGGATAATTATGCCCTCTCGTTTTGCCACGATTAACCGAAATATTCGGTTGGATTTCAACCACCGTGTATACTTTACCCGTGACTCGTTTTCTCCAACCAATGAGACTCTGGCCGATATTCTGCAGCCTAAACGCAAGGGACAGCCGACTAAAGCGATTGTCTATATTGACGAGGGCCTGCTAGACAGCATGCCCAACCTTCCAAAACAGATTGAAAGCTATTTCCGTTCAAGGGAAGACCGATTGGACTTAGTTTGTTCACCCAAGTTTTCTTCCGGCGGCGAGCCTGCCAAAAATAATTTTGATTACATCGAAAGAATTTGGACTGATCTCAATGAGCATGCCATGTGTAGACATTCCTATGTCATAGTCATTGGCGGGGGTGCCGCCTTGGATATGGTGGGCTTTGCCACAGCTACTGCCCATAGAGGTCTTCGCCTGGTCCGTTTTCCGACCACCAGCCTGAGCCAGGGAGATGGCGGGGTCGGGGTTAAGAACGGGGTTAACTATTTTGGAAAGAAAAACTGGGTGGGTACCTTTGCAGTGCCTGATGCAGTGGTGAATGATTTCTCATTCCTACGAGGGCTGCCCAGCAATCAAAAACGGGCTGGTTTTGTGGAGGCGGTCAAAGTAGCCCTTATCCGGGATCGTTCCTTTTTCGAACAAATCGAAGAACGGGCGGATGAACTGGCCACTTTTGAAATGGACGCAATGGAGCAAGTGATCCGTAAAAGTGCCGCCCTACACCTGGATCATATTGCCAGTTCCGGAGATCCTTTTGAGAAAGGTTCCGCCCGACCCTTGGACTTTGGGCATTGGGTGGCTCATAAACTTGAACAGCTTTCAGACTTCCGGATTGGACATGGCGATGCTGTGGCCATTGGTCTGGCGGTCGATCTATTATACTCTGCCCGTATCGGGTTGGTCAAAGAAGCCACAGCTTACCGAGCCATCGACCTGATTGAACGTCTCGGTTTCTCAACCTATGATACCATCCTACATCAGGTCGATAAAGACGACATATCTGTCATTCTCAAAGGACTCGACGAATTCCGTGAGCACCTTGGAGGTGAGCTCACCATTACCTTAATCCAAGGAATCGGGGAAGGTGTTGAAGTGCATGCCATGGACAAGATGCATATTAAATCAGCACTCGACGAGCTCAGGGAAAGACATCTCGCGATTCCCGCTAAGTAAATAATGAGTAAAAAGGACCAGTCATCAGGTCCGCGTGTCGCGATCCTTAATGTCGTTGGACTTTGCAGCAGGCTTCTTGGTGAGTCGACCCCCCGTATAAGTAAATTCGCTCGGCAATCCGGTAAAAAAGAGTCGATTATAAAACCGGTAGTGCCCGCGGTTACCTGCACCGCACAATCCACCTATTTAACCGGCAAGACTCCCGCCGAACATGGCATTGTGGGGAATGGCTGGTACGACCGTATACTCAATGAACATCACTTCTGGAAACAGTCAAACCGACTGGTCGAGGGTAAAAAAATCTGGGAAACTCTTCGCGAAAATCGTCCAGACTTCACCTGTGCCAATCTTTTCTGGTGGTACAACATGTACTCCAGCGTTGATTACTCCATTACCCCCCGTCCTTTATACCGCTCGGATGGGCTAAAAAACTTTGATATTCACAGTCAACCGCTTTCCATTCGTGATGAAATCAAAAAAGATTTGGGAGAGTTCCCTTTCCCCGCTTTTTGGGGCCCGCGGGCCGGGATCGATTCATCCCAGTGGATTGCCGATGCTGCCCGCTGGGTCGAGGAGCGTCATCAACCGGATCTTAATTTAATCTACCTCCCTCATTTGGACTATGACCTGCAAAGATACGGCCCGAATGATCCCCGAGGTGACCGAGCCGTCAAAGAAATTGATGAGCTTGCGGGATCCCTAATCGAATTTCTGTCTGAGCGTGGCGTGCATTGCATGGTGCTCTCCGAATACGGCATCACCGAGGTGAACCGAGTGATTTATCCAAACCGCATATTCCGCCACCAAGGATGGTTGAATATAAAGGATGAGTTCGAACTGGATACACTCGATTCGGGAGGTTGCCGTGCCTTTGCCCTGACAGATCATCAGGTCGCTCACATTTATATACAGGAAAAAAATCCGGACTTGTTAGACAAGGTCAAGGCAGCCATCGAATCGCTCGATGGGGTGGCTACGGTTTTGGAAGGGGATGCGAGAAAGCAAGCCGGACTGGATCATCCTAGAGCGGGAGATCTTATTGCCCTGGCTGAAGAGGATGCCTGGTTCTCATATTATTTCTGGGAAGAGGATGAAAAAGCCCCAGAATTTGCCCGCTGTATTGATATACACAGAAAGCATGGATATGATCCGACTGAATTATTTGTGGACCCCAAGATTCCATTCCCAAACATCAAAGCAGTCCGTAAACTTATCGCTAAAAAACTGGGCTTCCGTATCCATATGGATTTAATTCCACTTGATGCAAATTTAGTGAAGGGTAGTCATGGAATTATCCCCAGGGATCAGGCAGACTGGCCGGTTATTTTTGGAAATGGCACACCTGATTCTGAAGTTTTGGAATCAACCGAGATCCATAACCTGATTCTGAATCAATTTTAGGCTCCTTCAGCTTCAAGAATATAGTTTGGGAATTGTAAGAAATTTTCTTGCTTTATCACATTTGCTCCATTCTCAATGAGACACCCTTAAACATATTATGTTAAAAAACATAAAATATGTTTTGCACCAACTAAATCATTCAGAAACACAAACATGAGCTCTTCCAATACTAGTCCCGATGACGAAGCCTTGGCCAAAGAACTGGTCGCCTCTTACGAAAAAATAAAGGAGCAAGTCCATCAGGTTATTGTCGGGCAAGAAAAGGTGCTGGAACAACTCCTGATTGCGATGCTAGCCAAGGGGCACTGCCTCCTTGAGGGCGTGCCCGGACTTGCCAAGACCCTTATGATCAGATCTCTAGCACAGGCGATCGACTTGAGCTTCCGTCGGATCCAGTTTACCCCGGACCTGATGCCAGCGGACATAACCGGAACCGACATTATTCAGGAAGATAAAAAAACCGGCAGCAGGGAACTTGTTTTTGAAAAGGGACCCATTTTTAGTCAAATCATTCTCGCAGACGAGATCAACCGTACCCCTCCCAAAACCCAGGCTTCCTTACTGGAAGCCATGCAGGAACATTCAGTAACTATCGGTGGAACCACTTACTCCCTGGACGAACCATTCTTCGTTCTGGCGACCCAAAATCCGATCGAACAGGAGGGCACTTATCCCTTACCCGAAGCTCAGAGGGATCGTTTTCTTTTTCAAGTAATTGTTGATTATCCAAGCAGGGAAGAAGAGAGGCAAATCATCGAGCAGACAACTTCCACTTTTGAATCAAAACTTGAGCCTGTAATCGACGGACCAACTTTACAGAAATGTCAGGAGACCGTACGGAAAGTTCCTGTGCCTGATCATGTCTATGACTATGTACTCGACCTTGTACGTATGGCCCGCCCCAAAGAAGAAAATACTGCAAGCTGGGTCAAAGATTTAATTGACTGGGGTCCCGGTCCAAGGGCATGCCAGCAATTAATTCTCGGTGCCAAGGTACGGGCACTTTTGAATGGTCGATTTGCCGCGAAGGTCGAGGATGTAAAGGCTCTGGCTCACCCAGTATTACGGCACCGGATTGTTCCCACTTTCAATGCCGAAGCGGAAGGAATAACCGTGGAATCAATTATCGACCGATGCATGGAAGCGGTACCGGAAAAAAAGGAAGCCATCCTTTAAAGAATTAATTCCGAATTTCGGATGGCTGCTGTTACTGATTACCTTGATCCCAAGGATTTGTCCCGACTGGCAAATCATCAGGTACTTGCCAAGCGCGTGGTGGAAGGGTTCTGCTCTGGACTACACCGGTCTCCCCACAAAGGTTTCAGTGTAGAATTCAAACAGCACCGTCCCTACACGCAGGGAGATGAGATTCGCAGAATCGACTGGAAAGTGTTTGCAAAATCAGACCGATTTTATGTTCGGGAATATGAAGAAGAAACCAATCTTCGATGCCACCTGCTTCTTGATGCAAGCGGCTCGATGGCCTACGGAGAAGATAAAGAAACTGAAAGTCTAAGTAAACTGGAGTACGCATCAAGACTGGCTGCATGCCTCGCTTATCTTTCCCTCCGCCAAACCGATAGCGTGGGCCTGACCACTTTTGATTCTCAAATTCGCTCGCAGGTTCCTCCTCGAGGTGGGGCCTCGCACACGCGACAAATCATTGATCTACTCGGCAGTACTTCCACTGGAGAAGAGACTGATTTGGGGAAAGTTTTTCATGAAATCGCCCCCAGACTTAAAAAGAGAGGACTGGTGGTGATCATATCTGACTGCTTCGGAGATGTTCCCCAGATCCTGAAAGGATTGGCCCACTTCAATCATGCCAAACATGATGTGGTCATTTTTCAAATTTGGGACCGGGATGAACTGGAATTCCCTTTCCGTTCCTGGACGCGTTTTGATTGTCTCGAAAATTTGGGCCTTAAACATACCGTCGATCCTGCACATCTGAGGGATGCTTATCTTGAAAACCTTCGTGAATACCGAGAAGAGCTGGTCAAGGGCTGTCACAGGCACCGGGTACAACTTTTCCCTATGACCACAGATGAACCTTACTCGGTGGGTTTAGCTTCTTTTCTGGCAGCCCGTAGTAAAGCCGGAGTTCCCGTGCATCTGTGAATTTTTTAAATGGAGCTTTAGCACTCGGGGTTCTGACCGCACTGGTCCCTCTAGTCATTCATTTATTCAATCGGAGTCGTTTTAAAGTCATCAAGTGGGGGGCCACTCATTTACTGGAGTCCGTTCTTCGTAAGAACCGAAAACAAATCCAATTGGAACAATGGATCATTCTGATTATCCGATGCTTAATCCCAGCCCTTCTCGCTCTGGCACTCGCCCGACTGGTCGTGATGGACTGGAACTCTTTTCTTTTCTTTTTGCTCTTACCTCTCGCTGCCTTGATTTTTTTAATCATGGTCGCGTTTGCCCGCAAAACAAGACTGCTCTGGGGACTGCTTTGTATCGCCTGCCTTCTTGGAACAGCCCTTGGTGCACTCGGCCTGCTTCCCCAGTGGGGAAAAGAAAAAAAGCTCACTGCCGCTTCAGGAGATGTTCCTGCAAGTACCGTCATTTTATTGGATGACAGTCTTTCGATGAATGCAGTCGAAAGTTTTTCCAAAGCCCAGTCTTTCATCGCTGGGTTCCTTGGAAATATGCATCAGCAGTCCGAAACAAGTATTATTCAATTGGGTGGAACCCCGATGCCTATTTTTGAAAAGCCAACTTCCGATTCTCATGCACTTGGTTCGAGAACGGAAAACCTCGATGCCGAAAGTGATCGGATTTCCCTACTCGCCGGGATGGATCAAGCGGTCTCCATCTCTGCAGAGGCAAAAAATCTTAAGCGTGAGATTATCCTGCTCTCTGACTTCAGAAAACAGGATTGGCAAAATTGGGATATCGCCGCTACGCAATCCCTTCGCGAAAGATTGTTGGCTCTGCCGAGCAATCCTGCATTCACCTGGATAGATCTAGGTAAGGGAGCCAAGAAAAACCTGACCGTCGAAAGCCTTGTACTTTCATCACACACGGTTGGGGTGGATCATCCAGTTGGGATTAGAGTAACAGTGCGAAACTTCAGCGAGGAATCCTTTGAGGGAAACCTCCAAGTCCGTCTTTTTGCGGATCTAAATGAGACTGCAATCGATGAAGCCGTTCTTTCTGTCGGACCAAATGCATCCGCCCAGGTCGGATTTACACATCGCTTCAAAACCGCTGGACCCAAGGTATTACATGCAGAAATTCAGGTCACTGATGACTTTCCGGAAGATAACCGAAGAAGCGTAGCCATCAATGTAATCGAACAAATTAATGTTCTGATCGTGGATGGAGATCCCTCGCAAGAATGGCTTCGTGGAGAGACCGATTTTATTAAACTCGCCCTAACACCCTTTGAAGAGAGTGAGCCCAAAAACACTGGAACGAAATTGGTACAAATGAAAGATCTTATTCAAGCAGACATTGTTTCAATTGATCAAATCGATACGAAAAAATTCCTCGATGAATACAGTCTGGTGGTGCTTGCCAATCTTGAGAAGTTAACCACAAAGAAAGCTAAGGAAATAGAAATTTTTGCGGAGAATGGGGGCGGGGTATTAATCTGCTCAGGCAATCGAATGGAGCTCAATTGGTATAATGAAGTTTGGGGACCGAAAGGGAACAGTTTTCTCCCCATGCCCATCAGCGGCACCAAGGGTAATCCCCTCAATGAACTTTCCTTCTCGAGAATTTCGAGTTCGTACTTCGATCACCCTGCCCTTTCAATGTTTAATGATCCACGCAACGGAAGCTTAGCGGAAGCTCAAATCAAAAGATGGATCCTGCTGGACGAATCCACCACCCGCAAAGATCCGTCCGTTACCATTCTGGCCAGGCTCAACAACAGTCGACCAATTCTGACGGAGAAAAAATTTGGTAAAGGAGTGGTGATGCTTTGGGGAACATCGATCGATACAGACTGGACAAACCTTCCTGCGAAGCCAAGCTACCTTCCTTTTGTGCAACAGCTTGCCTCTTATCTTTCTGAGAAAGTACTGCCTCCCCGCACCATAGATGCAGGGCGGACCATCAACCATTATGTTACAGAAGCCGATCAGGATTCGACTTTTATGCTAAAACTTCCAGATGGTACGGTTCGTAAGCTTACACCTTTTGAAAGAAAAGACCGATATGTCCTTGAGTTCATGGATACCCGACTTCCCGGAGTCTATGAAATGAAAAATGAAAAAAACATTGTCGCAAAGTTTGTGGTTATGGCCTCTTTATCTGAATCCGATTTGGAAAAAGCTCAGGAGGAGCAAATTATTTCCACTGCGAAAAGTTTGAGTGATCAGATCACTCGCATAGACGGGACGGATGGAGAAGGTTGGAAATCATATCTGGAAATGGATGCAGAAAGAAAGTTTGGACGCGAAACCTGGCAAATTTTGCTGCTGGTTGTGATCGGCCTAATCTTCGCAGAAATTGTACTTCTTCGAAAATTTGGGAGAATTGCTCGTTGAACTGGACTCCGGAGAGCATGAGTATTTTATGGACCGGAGAATGGTCCTTGTGGCAAACTCTACTCGTTGCCCTGACCTCGGCACTGCTTGCATTTTGGTTGTATCGTAAGGAAACCAAAAAAGGGACAAGCGGTCCACTCAGGTGGTTACTTCCCACCTTGCGATGCCTCGCTCTGATTGCCCTGGTCCTGACCTTCGCCGGACCAGTCCTTCAACTTCAAAGGGAGGAAGGTAACCGCGGAAAAATAACTGTGTTTCTTGATTCATCAGACAGTATGAATCTTAAAGATAAACACTACAGCCCCGGAAAAAAAATTCTTCTTGCACGCGAACATGGATTTCTTCCCGAAGAATCAAACTTGGTGGACTACCGAATAATCACGGCTAGCCATCAAATGAAAAAGGTCGCAGATTTACTACGAAAATTAGGAGATAAAGAACCCAAGAATGAAAGTAATAGAATGGTTAGGAAAGAATTATCTTCCACACTGGATATACTGAAAGATATTCGATCTACCTTTTCAAAATTCACCAAGGAAAATGTTCTTCTTGAAGAAATTTGGTTTAATCTAGAGGGTATAAACTGGCGTGAGCCTGCAATTCTTAAGAAAATGAATTCGGATAAGCCGGATCAGAAAAATTACCTCTCCAAATTAGAGACTCCGATCAATTTGGGTGACCGCTATATCAGGAAAATTAGTGCCTATCTTACTCCTCCGGAAGACGGAGAATATATATTCTGGCTCAAATCAGATGATTCTTCCGTATTACAAATCACGCAACCCGAAGCCAAAAACCAACGCATACTGGCAGAAGTAAAATCAGCGATTGGTAATTCTTGGAACACAGCGGTCAAAAGTGAAAAAATCTATCTCCAGAAAAGCACGGTCTACCCAATTGAGATTCTTCACAAAGAAGGTACAGGAGATGATTTTTGTGCGGTTGGCTGGTCGAGACCTTCAGGCGAAGATGAAAAACCAATTTCAGGCCAATTCTTTTCTGCTCCGGATCGATCTCAGAATATTCCTTTTGCGCCAGGTTTACCAAACGAAATACGAAATAAATTTTCCAGTATTTTACGACCAGACCCCCTAAACGCCCCTACTGATTTTGAAGACCTTTCTCTGGAAGCGATGAAGATTTCTGCGAGCATGGAAGTTGCATTCAATAGCTACGCCCGATCTCTTATGGGCAAAAACTTGATAGCTTTAAATCAGGCAATCAGCGATTTTGAAAAGTTTTCTAGGATTGAGCGGGCAACCCGTCTCTTATCGCATCCTCAAAATGGCATTCTAAAAGAATTCGAGGATACTCATCTTCTTGAGATTCGAAACCTTTCAGCCAATGCAACGGAAATGCTTTGGAATAATTTCTCTAAACCAAATGAATTTGCTATTACAGTTAAGCCCGAGGCTCCTCAAACAAACCTGACGAATGGTCTGCTTACCTCTTTACGGGTTGATCAGCAAGAGGAAGAAGGAACGCAAACCCAGGGAGCAGCCGTTTTGATTACCGACGGAGGTCATAATCAAGGAGCTTCTCCACTTGAAGCCGCAAAACTCCTTTCCATCCAAAATCTTCCCATCTACACGATCGGCTTAGGAAGCAACCAGAAACCACCTGATCTCGCCCTGATAAAGACAACGACACCGGATTCCGTTTACCAGGAGGATCGAATTCGTGGCACCCTGACACTTAAAGATAATCTTTATCCTGGAACTCCATATAAAATTAAAATTACTGACTCCACCAATAAGCAGGTATGGGAAAAATCTTTAGTTGGAATGGAAAGAGGAATCAGCCAAATTGACTTCGATTTCCCGGTTAAGGAAATAGTGGAAAGGATATTGTCTCAAATTCCTGAATCTGAAAAAAAAGCATTTAGGACCATTCCCCTTACTTTCAAGTTGTCAGTTGATCCCATCGAGGAGGAAGCCGAGACAAAAAATAATGAAGTGACTTTTTCAATTGATGCGAGCCGCCGAAAGAATCAATTGCTACTTATTGATAGCAGATCCCGATGGGAAACCCGATTCCTCAATAATCTTTTTGGCAGGGATGCGCGCTGGGAGGTCTCATGTGTGTGGGGAAAACCAGAATCAGGTGGAAGAGAATTACCACGAGGTGATGAAATCAATAAATTCCCCATCTCTAAAAAAGCCCTTCTTGAATTTGATTTACTCATTTTTGGTGAAATTGAACCCGATGAATTTTCCAAAGAGGAGCAGAATTGGATCGTAGATTTTGTCACCCAGCGGGCAGGAGGAATTTTATTTATCGATGGTCCGAGACAAAAACTTCGGACCTTTACCGGCAAAGCATCAACCCCAATCGCCAACCTATTGCCCGTGATATGGAAATCAGAAGGTTCTAGTTTAGTTAGCCCTCGCGCTTTTGTACGCCCCAAAGAAGGTAACCAGCTCAGTGCTCTCACCCTCGATCCGATCAAGGAACGGAATGAGGATGTTTGGAAACACCTCCCCCTGCCTGCATGGGTATCACCTGTAGAAGCATTACCTGGAACTGAAATTTTTCTCGAAGCTGTAACCAACGACAACAACGAGTCAGCAAACACCCTTGTGCCGGTGCTTGCCGGAAGATTGGTAGGTGCAGGTAAATCCTTTTATCTCGGCTTTGATGAATCGTGGCGTTGGCGTTATGAAGTAGCCGATTTATATCACCAACGTTTTTGGAACCAACTCCTGTCCATCGTTATGGAAAAACCCTTTGCCTTAAACCAAGAGCAATTATCTATGGATGCTGGTGGAAGCATTCATGATCCCGGAAAAATGATTCCCCTGCGCGTTCGCTTGCGCGATTTGCAAGGCAACAGCCCACCCCCAGAATACGCCGAAGCCGACGCATTAATTTGGAAAGATCAGGAAGTTGTTGCCACCGTTCCCTTGCAAGGGATGGAATCCACCAATGGTCTCTTTGCCGGCGAAGTTTTTGGTCTTGAACCCGGGGATTATCAAATGTCCGTGAGGGCACCCGACATATTGGATGAAATGGAATTTGCTGAACAAAAGCTGCCTATGAAAGTCAAAGCAGTCACCAACGAGGAAAGAAACTTCCTTACTTGCAATGAATCTCTGCTTACCGAAATGGCTGATCTTTCAGGTGGCGTTTATTTTAACGAAGAGAATTTCCGTCATTTGAAAGAGGTGCTTCGCCCGATCAGCTCCGGCCGTATCATTATCACCGAAATTATCCTTTGGCAGAGCTTTGGCTGGCTTATTTTTGTTGTTTCCCTCTTAGCCCTGGAAATGTTTCTGCGCAAGCGAGCTGGCATGTTATAAATCATTGGAGAACTAAAAAATGAATCCTAAATTAGATCCGATTATTACCCGCAAACTGAATGATTTCAGATCACGCCGAAGAAATCTGATCCTCTTGCGTGGTCTTTGTTCGGGAACTCTTAGTTTTCTTGGCACCTTTGTCTTGATCGCTTTGCTCGACTACTTAACACAAGGAAGAATATCCGGGGACTTGAGGAGCGGGCTTTCCATTATTGGTTATTGCATCGTTTTGGTAACAGTTTGGAAAACCTGTATAAACTCACTCTTACAACTTCCCAGTGCCCAAAAATTAGCCCGACTGCTTGAACAATCATCGCCTGAACTAAAAGAGGATCTACTCTCCGCTGTTGAACTTGGGATCTCAAGCCATGATTCTTCCGACTCGGATATTTTTAGAAATCTCGTTCAAAAGCAGGCATCCGCCAAAGCAAGTAAGATCGATATAAAAAGCATTCTTCCTCCTGGAACTCTGAAGTATTGGTCACGCGGAACTGTTGCCCTCGTTGTTTGTACTCTCGCCCTCTTCCAAATCCCAGAATTTGGTAGCGACCTGAAACTGCTTATGCAAAGAGCGATCCTGCCAGGTGCAAATCTACCGCCGGTTACACTTTATGATGTGGTAATCCTAAGCCCTGATGAAAATGTTACTCATACACCAAGCAATGAACCGCTACGAGTTGTAGCCCGGATAACACCAAAACGGGAAGATATAACTTTCAAAAAAGTAAACCTGGAAACAAAGACAGCTCAAGAGATACGAAAGGTTGATCTATCTAAACGCAGCAATGAAAAGTATTTTGTTGATTACAATGTGGATGATCAAGCCTTTGCATATCGAATCCTTGTGGATGATGCCCCTCAGACTGAATGGAGAAACATGGAAGTAGGTGNCCGTCCTTTTATTGAAAGTTTTCAGAAGGACTTCATTTATCCGGAATACACTGAACTCAAACCCGTTAAGAAAATCGAAAACCAAGGGGACCTTAAAGCATGGGAAGGTACAATTATCAATTTATCGCTTTCGGCAAACCTGCCGATTCGCTCCGGAAGAATTGAATTCCAGTGGTTGGAGAAAGCGGAAGAAGTGCGACAGATAAAGCCCGATAATGAGAATAATATCCTGCGCACTTCAATTCGCATGACTCACCCCGGTACATATCGAATAAAAAATCTGATTGGAAACCAATTGGGCTGGGAGGGTCGTCCCTCCTCTATTTTTGAAATTACTGTCATACCGGACCTGGCCCCATCTGTAAAATGGGTTGAGCCCCTAGAAAGGAAGCTATTGGTAGCTCCAAATGATCTTCTCAGCTTCTCGGCCCTTGCAGAGGACGATCTGGGTCTTGCCCGTGTCGAGTACCTTATCAAGAAAAACCAGGGCAAATGGGAAGTGTTCCCCATCCCTGAACTCCTTGACCCAAGGGGTCATAAGAAGGCAGCACTTTCATTCAATCTTGATCTTTTGAAACATAAACTAAAACCCGGCACCCTCGGTCAGATAAAACTACGGGCACAGGATCTAAAAGGATCAAGAACTGAAACGGAAGCCATTGAGCTTTCCGTTATTTCCAGGGACTTCGATTTAAGCCAGCTACACCTTTTGGAAAAAAAATCCATAATTCTCGATAACCTCGAAATGATTAGAACTCAAACCATGCTGATGCAGAAGAATTTTCAAACTTCACTCAGGGATTTTCAGCAAAATAAGCTTGATAGAAGTCTTTTTCTGGAAAAATCAAATCAGTTGGAAAGTGAATTTCTACTCACGGCTGAGGAAGCTTATCGGGATAACCTCAGGGCATTAATTTCAATGCCCAGGGGAGCTGATTCATTTCAATTATCAATGCTTGCCCAAGCCCATGGACAAATTTTTCATACCTTTGGCACGACCTGGGAGAAAATATGTTCACATGCCGAGAACAGTACTGAGGCGAATCAAGTTCGAGCAAAAGCTAATGAGCTTTCCCGGGAGGTTATTAATCGACGGATGTCAATATCCGGAAATTTTCGAAATGTAGCTCAGGATTTACTGAATCAGCATGCAGAAACAATTGCGGTCGCCTACTTAGGGTCTCTTCATAAAAGACAAAATGAATTACTAGACCATTCCGAGCAGGGAAAGGCCCTTCCCTTTCTGATTCGAAGGCAAGAAGTGGCACTAAGCCAATGGAACCCGATTGCCAAAACAATGAGCTACTCCCGTGATTGGCAGAGGTCATCAACTCTGAAAAGAATTCAATCGGAACAATTAAAATTATTACAATCAATTGATGAATTAGGAGACGACGGAAAAAAACTCCAAATTCAGATAACTAAGTGGGGTCAAACGATTCAAAATATTCTTCGGGAGACACAACAAAAACTTGCCTCAAAGTCCCGCGAGTCCTTCCGCCAAAAACCAGAGGAGCTTTACTGGAATCTTCACCGTAATCACTTGCTCTGGCAAAAACTCGATGAAAAGTGGAAAAAAGCTGTGCATGCTCGGAAGAAACCAGAAGCTTTAAGTCATGCAGTAAGAGATGCATTGTCCCAGTCGGACATTGTTATTTCAGAGACAATGATGCTCTCGGAAGTCGAACAATCCAGAAAGGATCAAAACGCAATATTTGTTAAAGATGCAGGACAAACAGGAAGAGCTTTGATCAAAATTCAACAGGAATCCCGTGAGACTGACGATNACGCTGAACTTTCTGAAAAATCTTTAAAAATTGCCAGCTCATTTGACTTATTGCTCTTACAACACCATNTGATTGGGTCAGCCAATCAAACGCTTTATTTTATAAGGAAAGAGAGTTCCGCACCTTCATCCTGGAAAGGGGCAGAGTGTGCAAGACAATGGGGTCGTGTGGAGTCCGTTTGGAAACCAATTCTAGATAGCATGTCACGGATGCGCTTACCCAACGAAGTGGTTGGAATTATGAAAAAGCTTCCTAATCAGAATTACAGAAAAAATATTATACGGGAAATGCAAAACCGTCTGAAATTCGANCAGAAGGAGACTAGACTGATAATAGAAGACGCTAGCCTAGTTTTTCAGGATTTACAAAAGATTATCTCTTTATTGAAGGATGAAGTCCGAGAAGCTCGTTCATTTATCAATAAAAATGCGCCGTCCATTGCTGAGTTGGCCATAGAGCTTGCAGAGGAAACTAAGATCCAAAAGCAAAAAATTGAGGAAATCAGTGAGAATAATAATCAAGACCTTGTAGATAAGAAGGAGAAACTAGATAATCTCAATCAGGAGCAAGAGGAAATCAGTGCTTCCGTTGAAAATTTTGCTCAGGCACTCCGACAGGAAGCCAATATTCAAAATCTTCTGGACGAGCACGGCCGGGAAATAGCGAGAGACGCTGACGATGCGGCGGCCTTGGTGGAGGAGACGGAGTCCAAAATCGCAGAAAAACTTAACGAGGCAACGCAGGGTCAAAATTCAGAAGAAATCGAAAACTTCACAAAGCAAACTATTGAAAAGCAGGAAGAACTCATTGATCAATTAAACCTTATTGCCGAGCATTTTGAGAAACTCGATGAGCAAGAGTCGGTGGCTGCTACCAGGGTTGAACTTAGAGATTTAGAGGAAAACCTTGAAATCGCCGAACAGCTTGAAGAACAATACGCTCAGGCTGAAAGATTGGCCGATCTTGCCAAACTCGCGCCTGAAGACTTGCTCGAAGAGCTGGAAGAAGAGTTGAAAAACAATAAAGCGATGCAACAGGAATTATCCGACCTTGCACAGGACACCGTGGAAGATGCTAATGATCAACTCGAAGACGCATTGACCAAAGAAGAAAACTTGATTGACGAGCTCGAAAAGGAGAACAAGGAATTACAAAAGCAAAAGCAGGAAATAGCTAAGCAACTAAAAGATTTGGCGAAGGAAGCCCAAAAGCTAGCCAAGAAAAAAATTGAGTCCGTTGAGGAAGAAGCGGAAAAGGCACAAGCAGATTCTTTGAGCAAAAAAGCCGAAGACCTCCAAGAAGCCCTGGCTGAAGAGGCCCAGCAAACGGAGGAGGTAATCCAAAGTAAGCCTGATACCCAAGAACTTAAGGATGCTGCATTAGCCCTTGCCGATTCTCTAGAGGAAACAAGCGACGATTTGCAGGAAATCGCCAACGATCTGAACGAGCAATCTGAACTTGATTCCGAAAGCGCGTGGAAAAAGGCAGAAGATGCAGAAAAAATTGCCCAAGAGACCCAGGCTAAAGTCGATTCAATGGAAGAGAAGGCAAATCAACTTCAAAAGAAAGCCCAACAAGCCCAACAAGACTCCCTTACAAAACAAATCGAAGAGGAAAAGGTCAAAGAGGAAGTACTTCAATCCGAGGATGCTCTCGAAGAAGCCCAGGAACTTGCTTCTCAATCACGCAATGATCCGACTCTTCAGGAATATCTCGAAGAAGCAAAGAGTAAATTTGCCCAGCAAAGAGAGGATTTTCAACAGGCGCAAGAAAGTGCCTCATTGGCCAAAGAACAAGCGCGCCAATTGACGGAAGAAGCAAAACTTGCCCAAGCGGAGGCCGAGGATGCCAAGCAAAATGCAGAGAATGCAAAACAAGAAGCGGAAGAGGCAAATGCATTAGCAGAAGCCCTGACTAATCCAAATCTTCAGGACTCCGTCAATGAAGCCAGTAAAAAAGGAAACGAACTTGCCCAGGAAGCAGCGGAGGAAGCTAATGACCTTAAGCAACAAGCAGAAGAACTTGCTGAAGCCCTCGATCAACTCACGGAGGAAGCGGAAGGAAATGCTGAAGTTCTTGCAGAAGCCGAACAAACTCAGCAAGAACTAGCAGAAGATTTATTCGAAACCTCTCAAGAATTAGCCCGAGCAGCCAGACATGAAGAAAGGCTCGACAATCCATCCGCTGGTGAAGCTTTGGAGAAGATAGCCGAATCAATCGAAGAAACTGCTCTTAATGATCTCCCCGAAACTGCTCAAGCACTGGAAAATCAAGCATTGGCCAACGAGCTTGAAGACCTTGCGGAAAGCGCAGAGGAATTGGCCGAAGATCTGGCTTCTAATCAACCACACGGGGATGAAGAGATTGCCGGAGAACTAAATGCTCTAGCCGAAGAAACCACAGACTTGATTGAAGAAAATCCATCTTTCGCGGAGCTTCAAGATCAAGCCGAGGAATTTAGCACGCAAGCGGGTCAAACGGAGGAGGAGCTTTCGCAACTTGCCGAAGATTTGGCTGGCGATGCCCAAGCGGCTCAGGAAGTAGCAGAATCTTCCGGCGAAGCTGCAGAACAGGTGAAATCCGATATGCAAGCTGCCCAATCAGAGGCAAATGAAGCAGCCCGTGAGGCTGCAAACCTTGCACAAGCCTCCGAAGAAACAGCACAAGCCCTGGAAAATGGAACAGGCACTCAGAATCAAGCCAGTGCCGCTGCTGATACTGCAGGACAACTTGCCGCAGTTGCAGAAAGTGCGGAAGAGGCCTTTGAAAAAGCCCAAGAACAAGCGCAAACGGATTCCAATCTTGCCAATGAATCTATTGCCGATGCAGAACAAGCGGCAAAACAAGCGGAAGAAGCGGCTGATTTAGCAGCGGCAGCAAATGAATTATTGGATCAATTTTCCGAAACTCCACCATCCAATGAATTAGCTAATACCGATCTCCCTAGTGCGGGAATGGCTTTAAATGAAGTCGCAAATACTCTCGGAAATCAGTTGGAAGCCTTCGAAAATCTGCAATCAGGAGAAAACATAAATCCATATCCTGACACCACTGAAAGCAAACTGGAAGAATTCCAAGCAGGGCAAAGTTCAGCAGAATCACCCGAAAATTTTGCTTCCGCCGAAGATGCATTCGATAGCAGTACTCCATTCTCGGACCCGGAAGTCAGCGAAGTTTTGGCACAAACTCTTGATTCACTCGACCAAGCTATCTTCTCCACGGAAAATCCTTTTACCGAACCTGCAAGTTCCTTTCCCGGTGAATCACCACCTAGTGGCGAACCACTCCAATCCGCTTCTATGGAACCGACCACTCCCGGGGAACCCCAAAGTTCTGAAACTTTCGCAAGTGAGCCTGGGGAACCCATACCAGGAAATGGACTTGGATCCGGTGCAGGTTCAATGGCATCAACGCCTTCCGCAAACCAAGCAATCGCTCAAGCACTTCAATCTTTGCAATCTGCCTCAGAAGCTCACGCACAAAGCATGGCACAAAAACGTACTAAATTTATGATGGCTGATGCCCAGGGTAACCAACTAAATTCTTCTGATGGTGAATATCAGGTAAGTCCGGTAGCAGAAGTTGGTGACTTACCAAAATTTGAACAAGCTATGAATGAAGATGAATGGGGTAAATTACCAGCCAAACTCGCGAAAGATCTAATGGAAGCAGAAAGGGAAAAAGTTTCTGAAAATTACCGCAATCAAGTTCAAGCATATTTTCAGGCAATGTCGAACAAAGCGAGGACTACCAAAAAATGAGAGATCTGTTTAAATTCCATCTGAAAAGCAAAACAAAGATCCTCACGATTCTTCTATTCAGCTTAACATTTCACACAGGCAAATCGCAACCGGTCGACCAGTTCGAATCAACTGAATGGAAGAATCCATTCAAGCCGGATGAAGTGGATAAAGCCATTGAATCAGGTATACAGTTTCTTTTAAGTAATCAAAAGAAAGATGGGGCGATCTATGATAGAGGGAGCCCTACTGCAATCACAGCTTTATCAGTCATGTCGCTTGCAGCGGTTGGTCACCTACCGATTCATCCCAATGAAAATGGCAGAGCTATGGCCAAAGCACTTGAATTTATACTTCTTGAAAAAAATCAAGATGAAGTTGGCTATTTTGGCAAACACGGAGGCCGTATGTATGGCCATGGTATTGTCACCCTAACCTTAGCTGAATTGTTGGGGATGGGAATGGACGAGAAGACTGATAGATCCATTCGAAAGAAATGCCAAAAAGCGATTGATATGATTCTCCGATCACAAAAAGTTCGTAAGAATCCATCACAACAAGGAGGGTGGCGATACAGTCCTGATGCAAGAGATGCAGATTTGTCAGTGACTATTTGGCAACTGGTGGCTTTGCGTTCAGCCAAAAACTCTGGCCTTGTCGTTCCCGGAGCAGCCATTACCGATGCGATCGAATACTTAAAACGATCTTACAAGTCCAAGCTCGATGAACAAGGTGCTCCCATTGATAAAAAGTCAGGGTTTGCATACCAACCCGGGGGACATCCAGAATATACAACGACTGCAGCTGGCTTGCTGGCCATGCAAGTCTGTGGACAATACGAGTCACCTTTTGTTCTTGGTGCCGCTGATTGGCTTCTCGATAATGCTCCCAAGACTAACCGAAAGTTTTTCTTTTACGGTACTTATTACTATGCCCAAGCCATGTATCAGCGTGGCGATGAACACGCGGAGAAAGCCCGCAAACTGGTGGAGGAAATTCTTCTTCCTATGCAAAAAGATAACGGAGCCTGGCAAGGAGGAGGCTCAGAATCAGGTACAGGGGAAGTGTACTGCTCATCCATGGCCATGTTGGCTCTTGCCGTTAAATATCATTACTTACCAATTTATCAGCGTTAGTGATCTTTAATCGTAAGGTTTACTCGTTCAATCCGTAAACTTGGGTTGCCACCTCCCCTTCGATCAAGCTTTGTTCATTTTCACTAAGCTTGGAAATGAACTCACGACAAATTTCAACCCATGGACCATATTCAATAGCCAATCTTGCAACCGGCCAATCCGAACCGAACATCATTCTTTGCGGACCAAAAGCGTCGAGAGCAATCTCCATGTAAGGAAATAAATCGTCCTTTTTCCAACTTCCCCAGTTTGCCTCTGTGGCAATTCCGGAAAGTTTACAGGAAACATTTTCTCGCTTGGCTAATTCATACATTTGCGATTTCCATGGCTCGATTAGGGAATCTCCAATCCTTGGTTTGGCGATATGATCCAATACGAATACTTGATTCGGATGCCGGTCAACAAACTCAATAGATGGAGCGAGTTGTCTTTCATAAATTAAAATATCATACACCCAGTCATGCTCTTTGATCAAACTGACTCCACGGTTAAAATGTTCTCCAAGAATAAAATCATCATCTGGTTCATCCTGAACGACATGGCGAATCCCCTTAAGTAAATTATTGTCAGAGTACTTATCCATTAAATCTCCAACATTCGCCTCTGCCAAAGGTAGCCACCCCACAACTCCCAAAATAAAATCATTCGCCTTAGCATGATCAAGCAAATCATCTGTTTCGCGTAAAGATTGATCCGCCTGCACGGAGACAACACCACCTATCCCAACACCAGAAATCTCACTCCTCAAATCTGCAGGCTGGTAATCAACCTTCAGAATATTCATTTTATCATTCATCCATGAATAGGTCTTGGGGTCATATTGCCAAAAGTGATGATGAGAATCTATTTTCATATTTATTGTAAGGTTGGAGGTTTTGACTTTCTTTTCATTTCGGCAAGCAGAGCTGGCCAGCCAAGAACTGAAAGGCGTTGTTTCATCCTACGGTACCCTGCTCCATAAACAGGATTGTCACTCTGCTTCATGTTTTCACGAATAATTGAGGCAAGCTTCCCTTTCTCTTTGTAAAGAGTTGCTTCAGAAACAAGGTTGCAAAAGCCCTCAACCACCGCAGGGATATCCTCAATAAATCTCTCATTAAGCCATATATGGGCATATTCGTGAGCCAATACAGATGAACACTCAATGTGAGGCATTCCATGAAGGATAAAAATATCGTGATAAAATGTTGTACGAGTAAATTTTCCATCACTAACAATTTTGTAGCTTGTAAGGGTCAAGCCCCGAAGATTGCCACGAGCATTAATTTTTAGTGCCTGCTTATCAATAACCTGCTTTGCCACAACACGAATATTCACATTCCCCGTAGGAAGTGAAATGCCTAATGAAGACAAAGTTGGCCACACTCGCCTTCTTACTTCCTCCATTCTTTTTACATCATATACGCCATCAGTTGCACAGGATAAACAATTGATTCTTCCATCCTTTAAAATTTGTTTGGTCGAAAGCATTCGAGGTGAAATAATTTTTGAGCAAGAATCACATACTTTTGCTTTATGAAAGTGGTTAGAATGAACTAATCCGCCCCATTCATCTCTCTTTAATTTTTCGCCACCTTCGAATCCTTTATTGCAAACTAAGCATGTAAAACATTGCTCATGAAATTTATAAGGCCCGGCTTCTTTGACAGGAGAATTTCCAAGCCTTTCTGAACAACGGTGACATCTTAATATCCTTGACCAATCTCTTATAAATTGTCGATCGGATGAAATAAAGCGGTTGATCAAAAATCGATATTCTCGATTCTCGATCCTAATGCCAACCTCATCACCTTCAACTTCGAAAAGTTCGCCTAATTGCGTTTTACCCTCAACCGTTGTCCACAATCTGTTCGCTGCAAATGGAGTAGAAAAAGTCAGAATTAAGCAGAGCAAATATGGTATTCGTCCCACGATTTCCGTTTTCAGTTAATCGGATAAAATTGAATTCCAATGAGCAATTCTTGAAGCTATCTGTTTTGGACCAGGCATCCCGGGCTTTTCTCGCATCGAGAATGCCCGCTTCAGATCGAAAACTTCCCGCCAATCATTTGTGAGAAATTCAGAAATTTGCTTTGCATCCTCATCGGTAATTTCACTTAAACGAATACCTTGAGACTCAGCAATCCCCACTAGTTCTCCAACCACATGATGGGCCTGCCTGAAAGGAAGGCCTTTACTGACAAGAAAATCTGCTAAATCCGTGGCAAGAAGCAAAGGGTCTGAAGCGGCCAGTTCACATTTTTTCTCGTTGAAAACAGTTTCTTCCATGCATCCTTTGACCACAGCCAGGCATAAAGACAACTGATCGTAGCTATCAAAAACAGGTGGCTTGTCTTCCTGTAGATCGCGATTGTAGGTCAAAGGAAGGCCTTTAACTGCAACCAACAGGTTTGTAAGATTCCCGACAATCCTACCAGTTTTCCCACGGATTAATTCATAACAATCAGGATTTTTTTTCTGAGGCATTAACGAGGAGCCCGTGGTAAAAGAATCCGGCAAAGTGACAAACCCGAATTCCGATGAATTCCAAAGAATAAAGTCTTCCGCAAGCCTAGACAAATGAACAGCAGTCATGGAACAGGCACTTGCAAATTCCAAGAATAAATCACGGTCTGCGACCGCATCCATGCCATTGGCAGTCAAGCAAGCATTTCCATCATCATCCACGAACCCTAGGATCTTGGCACTATATTCCCGGTCCAAAGGAAGAGTGCTGCCGGCAATTGCTCCAGATCCTAATGGGCAGGCATTCGAATGCTTAGCAACGACTGAAAACCTCTCATGATCTCGACCTAATGATTCGATATGTGCAAGCATATGATGCCCGACCGTAACAGGTTGTGCCCTTTGCAAATGAGTGTAACCTGGAATTGGAAGGGACGCGTATTTCTCAGCAATAAATAATAGCGCTTGCATTGCACCTTCGAGACTTACTTGCAAATTAGAACAAGCGTCCTTGAAAAAGAGTCGCATATCTGTTGCTACCTGGTCGTTTCGACTTCTCCCAGTATGCAGTTTGTCCGCTGCCTTAGTTTTTCCACGCAACGCCTGCTCTAAATTCATATGAACATCTTCCATCTCAAGTTTCCAAGGAAAATCATCCTTGAGAATCTCTTCCTGTAACTCTTGAATTCCCTGCTCAATCTCTTTCAACTCTTCGGCGGAGATAAGGCCTACATAAGCAAGCATTGCAGCATGGCCGAGACTTCCCTGTAAATCATAAGAAGCGAGTCTTTTATCAAATGATACGGATTCTCCGAATACTTGCATCAGGGCGTCTGGTCGGGATGAAAATCTCCCGCCCCATGTGGCATGCTTTGTTTCGTTTGGCATGATAATATATCATCCAAAGGTTCGGCTTCGCCGCAACCAAATTTCAGTTACTAGCCCAATCAGCTTGCTTAAGCAAAAATAGACTTAATTTTCGCTTTAGCGTGATCCCGGTTAAGTTTCGCTATGTAATCAAGAGAGATATCCTTGGGGCAAGCAGCAGAACATTCGCCGTAATTTCTGCAATTACCAAAACCGGCCTCATCCATTGCAGAGACCATAGCAAGCACACGCTTATCTTTCTCAGCTTGTCCTTGCGGAAGCATGTTAAGGTGACCCGCTTTCGCAGATGTGAAAAGCATGGCAGATGCATTTTTACAGGATGCCACACATGCACCGCATCCGATACACGCAGCAGCATCCATTGCCTTGTCAGAATCGTCTTTCGGTACAGGTAATGCGTTACCATCAGGGGCACTGCCTGTGCGAACAGTGATAAAACCTCCGGCTTGGGTAATGCTATCAAAGGCAGAGCGATCCACCACTAGATCCTTGACCACAGGAAACGCCTTTGCCCGGAAAGGTTCGATGGTGACAGTGTCACCGTCATCAAACTTACGCATGTGAAGTTGACAAGTGGTAGTGGAGTTTTCAGTACCATGTGGAAGCCCGTTGATGGTAAGGGAGCACATACCACAAATACCCTCGCGACAGTCATGATCAAAAACAACAGGTTCGGTTCCTTCCTCCAAGAGTTGCTCATTCAATTGATCCATCATTTCAAGAAAGGAGGAATCCTCCGAAACATTGTCAAGGGTGTGCGTTTCAAAACGACCTTCATCATTTCGATCGTCTTGCCTCCAAACTTTGAGAAACAATTTCATATTTAAATTATTTGTAGCTACGTACAGCCAATTTCACATTATCATATGTTAACTTTTCTTGGTGGCGGTTTGGAGTCTTTCCTTCACCATCAAACTCCCATACTGCAGCATGTGCAAAATTTTCATCGTCCCGAACTGCTTCGCCATCTTCGGTTTGATGTTCTTCGCGAAAATGTCCCCCACAGGACTCATTGCGCTCGAGAGCATCGCGACAAAGAAGCTCTCCAAAATCCAAAAAGTCACGAACACGTCCAGCGCGTTCTAGTTCAGCATTTAAATTGTCGCCGGAACCGGGAACCAAAAGGTTTTTATTAAAATCATCGCGAAGATCCTGAATTTGACCGATTGCTCTATTTAATCCTTTTTCATTCCGAGCCATACCTGCATACTCCCACATAATCTGACCAAGTTCTTTGTGGTAGGAACGGGAGGAGCGCTTACCCTTGGAAGAAACCAACTGATCAACCCTTTCCCGCACTGATTCCATGACTTCTTTAACTTCCGGGGAGTCTGGACTAATCGCACCCGCACCTGATTTCGCAAGGTAGTCGCCGATGGTGTATGGGATAACAAAATAGCCATCGCTCAGTCCCTGCATCAAAGCACTAGCCCCAAGACGGTTTGCACCATGATCCGAAAAGTTTGCCTCTCCAAGAGCAAAGCAACCGGGAATGGTTGTCATCAAATTATAATCAACCTGTAATCCACCTCTCCATTTTCAGATAAAGGTGTCACCAAAGCTACTAAACTTCCTTTTAATGCTTGCATCGATAATAATTTCAGTAAAAAATAGGACTA
>PATX01000012.1 GCA_002713685.1 Opitutia bacterium
GATAATGAGATCAAATAATATTTCCTGCGTGACACCGGGTTTAAGATTCACGGATGATTCCCTCAGCTTTTCATCGCCCATAAACAGACTTACACGCGTCGACACTTCTTTCGAAAATTCATTGGTAACCTTGGCTTTCAGCAAAAGATCCTCCTTGGCCACGGCCCGTGGCTTACGATCAGAAAAGGTTACCTTCAGATCCCCCTGAGGACGGTCTTTACCTACACCGATCACATTAATCGGTATGCCCCGTGCCCGAAATTCATTACCGACCTCCAAAAGATTGCGACCCGTATTGTTGCGGCCATCCGAGAAAACGACCAAAGATCCCAGCGGAGAATTCGGCTGATCTTCTGCCTGGGCAAGCGAGCGGGACAGAGCGTCACCCAACGCGGTTTGCGAACCCACTTGAGGGATGTCCCAGTCATCCCCGAGCAAGCGTTCCCTTTCTTCGGAAAATGCAAACATCTCGACCTTTCCGTAGCGTTGCCTTTGCTTGGAAATCCAGGACTCCGAAGATAAAGATTCCAGATATGGACGAATCTGTTCATTTCGCTTCTTTCCCCCGCGATCATCCCGTACTTCCATACTTCCTGAAAAATCAACCAGGGTTAATAAACGAAATTTACTTTGATCTAAGTCCTCCTGCTCCAGAAAGGGTCTTGCCACTAGTGCCAATAAAAGAGCCAGCGAAAAAATTCGAAGCAGAACCAACCGGGTCGCGATTTTTGCAGGAGCACTTTTCAACAAGTTTCGGGCATGAACCCAAAGCACCCCGATCAAGACAAGGGAAATAACACCAAAAAAAAGAGGAGATGCAGGCCAATCAAAACCCATCTTTTACTCACCCTCCGCAATCCTGCGAAAATATTCCTCAACCTGTCTCTTGTAGCGATTGGGGGCAGAGGAGGTTTCGAGATTTCTCTTCAGTAAATCCTGTTTGGCATTTTGCCAGAAAAATTGTTCCACAAGTTCCAAAGCTTCGGTCATGGCTGCGGCCGCCATTGATTTGGAATTGGAAGGGTTCTCACTGAATCCCATCTGCTCAAAAAATTGGGTCAGGTTTTGAATGCGTTCATCATTCGAAGCATTCGGCATAGACCCAATCGATTTAGCAAGTTCTTCCGATTCTTTCTTTAATTCCTCCCCACTCATACCGGGTAACTCTTCCAGATTCCTTTGGAGACGCTCGGCCAATTCCTGCAAAGCTCCATTGCCAAGATTACGAAGTTTGTTTTCTACGCCCTCAAGTCCTTCCTGTAATTGTTCGAGATTTTCCGCCACTTTATCCTCTTCTTTTTTGGCTTGAGGAAAAGCTTCATAAAGGAGCGAGTTTTCAGCCCGCTTCCCGGATCTCTCGATTCCATCCTCCCTTGATTCCCGGGCTTCCTTCAGTAAATCTTCTGTGGCATTTTCATTAAAACCACCCATAGAACGGGCAGTTTGGTCGATATCCTCAAGCAGATCCTCGATTAAATCATTAAGCTGTTCCTGCCTCTCCTTTAAATTTTCGCCATCACCGGGCTTCGCTTGTTCAGTCGATTCACCTAATAATCTTTGCCCCCTGGCCAAACCACCCGCCTGTTCTCCGAGTTGCTCAACCATCGCGGCTGCGATACCAGCCATTTTACCCTCAACCTCGGATATTGCATTTCCCAGAGCTTCGGCCGCCAATTCGCCCTGCGGTTGGGCGTTACGGGGTTGATCCCTTCGTAAGTCACCAGCTGCCCCCTTCATTTCTCCGCCCGCTTGGTCGAGACTGGCCACATCCCCAAGTTTTCCAGATTTTTTATACCATTGGTTCCGCAATTCTTCCAGATCGCGACGAAGTCCTTCCTGGTCCTGGGCAGTCTCTTGGTTCTTATCTCCCTCCACGCCAGCTTCAGCAGACCTACCCATTTCTCGATTGAGTCCCTTTTGCCGATTCTTCATCTCTTTCAGCTTGTCCAAATCTTTAGCCAGTTCCCTAAGCTCTTCCGCAGGGTCTTTTCCCGGTTCCTGTTCCTGCGGTTCCTGGTCATCATCGGCGGTTTCTTCACTTTCGCCCTCACCTTCACCTTTACCTTTGGATTTTTGTTTCTGCATTTTTTGCATCAAAGCATAGAGTTGGACTAACTTTCTCAGCGTCTTGCCAGAAGGTTCAAGCGATTCCTCAAGCATTTGATCTCCGGCATAAATCTCAGTCTGTTCAATATGGTAAGTCGCCTCGTTTAAAAGTTCTCCGAGATCGATCCCATCGACAATGGGGAAAGCCCCCTCATTCTCGTCGTAGACTTTGGTCATCTCATGTTTCAACCCGAGTGCATCGGAAGAAAGTGCCACGGCTAACCGGTCTTTTTTGATTTCTTCCGTCTCCAGCAAGGCATCATAAGTGGAACGAATGATTTTCTTGGTTTTATTGATAAAATCGCGAACCGGAATCTCTTTGGATTCCCCCTCCATATCGCCCCCATCCGCGTCGGTGGAATTTCCTTCAGGTGGTAAAACTTCAATGAAGTAAATTTCGGATCGGGCCAACTGGGACTCCGGTTCCTTATTGTCGGAGGCTAATGCCATGTAGGTTAAAACATCCCCCACAGCCAACGGACGGTCATTTAAATCGAACACAAAAGTCAGCCGCTTTTCTTTCTCCATGGGTTCTACAAAGATGGTCTCCTCCTCATTGTCTCCCGCATGCTCAATACGCATCCGGACATCGGATATACCGTGATCGTCTGCGGCAAACACTTCCACTAAAAAAGTGGCATCTGACGGTAACTGAAGATCCTTGGCTGGTTCCGTAATCTCAACAAGGGGAGGCTCGTCGGGAATCGGAGCCAATACCAAATCATCATAAGTAACGGGTGCCCGTTCGGGCTTATCAAGATCGAGCAACTCGATGTGTCCCTTCCATTCCTCCTCAAGATTAAATCCATGAGCGAAAACTGTTCCATTTCCTTCGAGGGTATTGTTCCCATCGATTGCTACAAGGCGGGCCTGAACATTTTTTGGCAAAGCCTCAATTTCCATGCTCAATTGTACTTCACTTCCTTCCGGAGCTTTGACATACCCAAAGCCTTCATGTTCAAAAGCATCAAGTTTTGTGTACCTAGGAGGTGTGATCGTCCATTTTGCAGATCGTAAAGCAGGGGGATCATATGGACTAACCTTATGCCAGTTCGAGGCCAGCGATGGAGTTAAGACTCGATACTCAAAAGTATCCTTAAGGGCAGGCACCACAAATTCGAAACGTCCAAGAACGCGGGTCTCCAACATTTCAACGGATTCAACCTGATCTCCATTAACATATTCGATGGTGGCTTGCTTCTGCCCACGATGACCGCGAAGAACATCGGCGAAGATAGAGACATCTGACCCGCGGGTAAACTCATAACTGGGTGGACCTTCTTCTCCGTTGAGTGAGCCGGTTAAATTGGTAGATAAGGTAAGCCCTGCTTCTTCAGATAGAGAATCAAAGGCTTTTTGCACCGGACTTTTCCCTGAGCCCCATACCGCCAATCCGGCACCCACTCCGATACCGAGTAGAACCGATACCCAGTATAAGGAACCTGGACGGGTTCCTTTGGCCCATGCGATGGAATGAATTTCTTTTGCCGTGGTCTCCAGGACCCTTTTTTCCATGTAAGACAGATTCTCCGTCTTGGATTTTTGGTTTATTTCAACCGCACAGTTGAGCAGGTCACGCAACTGTGGATTCCCTTTCTCAACTTCTTCAGCTATTTCTGAAGGATTTGGTTTCCGCAGGCAGGCCCGAACAACTAAAATTACGAAGAACAAAAGGGAAACTGAACTGGCCAAAATCAACCACCGCAGGGAATCTTCTTCAAGGATCGGAGAATACAAATCATAAAGATCAACAAGCCAAATGGTCACCGGCCAGCTAAGCAGCCCTAAAACCAGAGCGAGTGCGCATCGAGAAATAACGAAGACCCATGATTCCTTGTTTAAAATTCGGATAAATTCAGGCATGTGAAACTCCTTCCTTATTTTCTGCTGAGGCGTGCGGTCGTGACCAGATCATCTCAATAGTCAACAAGCTAGCCACTAGGATTGCAAACCACAACCATAGGGAATTGCGTTCTTCATCGAAGGAAGAACTGACCTTTTCTCTAACATCATTCGAGGGATTCCCCAGACCTCCGGTCATCATTTTAATTTCATCTTCAACTAGGGTGTCTGGTGTTGACTCAGCGGTGGGAAAAACGACCTCCAACCATTTGCCCGCATGACGAAAAACACCCGGTCTCTCTGCGAGAAATTGATTCTCGCCTACTCCCAGTTGCTCTCCGGGTTCTAATATTGGCCAAGCCTTATCTTCGGTCTTATTCTTTTTCGTCAACTCCATAAGCAGTGGAAGAAAGGAGGTGCGTAACGGTAAATCAGACCAGGAAGTGTTCATCCGAAAAGGAAAAAAGACCAGTTTTCCCCCTGAAGAAAATGATTTAACCAAGGCAAGTGGCCGGCCTTCCCGGTCTTTCATGGGGATCGCTGTGGCTTCATCAACCTGTTTTAAAATTCCGAATTTCCTGAAAGAAGTCAGGTAGAGATCTCTTCCTGCCTTGCCGGAAAAAACATCAGCTAATTTCGAGTTTTCCTCCAAGGCACCAATCCTAAAGGGTTCACGTACTCTGGACGCTCCTCCCTCCACCCGTACAAATGAGAAATTGAGCCATTCATAGTTACGAATAATCGAAGCAGTCTCACTAAAGATTTCAGCGGGGGTTACAACGGCCACTCCACCCCCGTTAAGATAGGATGTAAAAGATTCGGCCAACCCCTCTTCTTCAAACCAGTTACCCAGCCCGAGCACCATCAGAAGCTCAAGTTTGGAATCATCGTTGGCCATTCTTAGCTCATTGGCATTGTCTTCACTCTCTTCCCACCGGTTCCATCCGCTATCACCTGCACTTTCAACCGCAGTACGCAAAAAGTTTTTTTCGTTATCGGTAGATTCATCCGTTGTCGTGTTATGCCAGAACCCGAAGTGTTTAGGAGGCGGAGCTTTCAACCAGACGGTTCGCTGATTATCCAACTGCATCGGGTCCTCATTTACCAGACGAATAAGTGCTTGAGACACCTCGGAAGATGGCACAATAAACTGGGCCTGTTTCGAGCTAAGTGCAGCAATCGTTATCTTTTGCTCCTCCTGCACTTCTCCACCAATAATTAGTTGGAGAAGATCAGTTGCCTTCTTTTCAGACCAATTCCGGACGACAGCCCAGATTCGTACTTTTCCAGGTCCTGCCGGGACTACCTTTGATTCGACTATACTTCGGTTATCAAAACGGCTCATAGTCTCGTTCTCTTCACCAACGCGAATCATTTCCACCTCCACGCCCTGTGCTTGAAGATTCAAATTCACACTTTGCCAGTCACTTCTCTGAAAATCACTGATCACCGCCAGCTTTTTCTGCGAACTATTTTCTCCGAATAGTCTGGCTACCTGTGTTGCTAAAACCTGTGCATCACCTCTTCTCCAACCATGGCTTAGCCCCGAAACTGCATCCAGCAGAGTTTCCGGGTTACCCCCCACTGCCCATTCTTCCAATGAACTTTTACCGAAACTGATGAGACCTGCTTTACCTTCAGCCTGCTGAATCATAGCGGAGGCCATTTCTTTTGCCTGGTTCATTCCATTCCAACCACCCATACTTGGGCTGGTATCAACTGCGATTAAAAGCTCTTTCCCATTGACTCCCTGATCCGGTAATTTTGTCCCGGACCAATATGGGTCAGCTAAAAGCAGCATAATCGCCAGGAAAAGAAGGATTCGTAACAACAGAAGGGCTAGGTCCGTTGGTGTCTTTCTTCCGGTACGGGGAATCTGCGAGGGCGTAATAAATCGAAGAGACGGGAAAGCATGCCTTTCCGTTATTCGACGATAAGCCATGTGAGCCAAAATGGGAAGGCCGATAGCAAGCCCTGTCCAGAGGGCGGCAGGCTGCCCAAACTCAATCATGACTAAGGGTAATCATCCCACATTTCGGTTGCGCACGCCCAAAAATCTTCGCAACGCATGACCTAGATCCTGATCCGTGTACAAACTTTCAAATTCCGCAGAGACACTTGAAAGATTTCGTTCCAAGGTGTCCTTAAATTCATTCATACGATTACTAAATTCATCTCGAATAACTTCCGGGGAAGTCGATACTTCACGAGTCCCTTCCATTTCCACAAAACGCAAGGCATCCCCGGAAGGGAGTTTTTCTTCCTCACGGTCCAGAACCTGAAGACAAAGGGATTCGTACCTCGATGAAAGAGCAAAACGAAGTCTTTCCGGAAGAATATCCTCAGCCTCCAAAAAATCAGACAAAAAAACCACTGTTGAACGACCCGGCATATTTCCCACCAGTTGATCCCACATCGCCTCATGTTTATTAACCCCACCTGCCTGCAATTGGGCCAGGGCATTCACCACCCGGCCAAAATGGGCATGTCCGCTTTTTGGCCTGATCCACTGCTGCACTTCCTGACCGTAGGCAAAAAGCCCGACACGGTCTCCCTGCCGGTACGCAAGATACGCGAAACAAGCAGCCAACATCGAAGCGTAATGTAGTTTTGTACAATTTGCTGGCTCCCCCTGGTAGCCCATCGAAGCACTGGTATCCAAAACAAGAAATAAATTAAAATTAGTGTCCTCCTGAAAGGTTTTGGCTACCAACTCCTCCCTCTTCGCGTACACTTTCCAGTCGACCACTTTCAAGTCTTCACCCGGGTCATAGGGTCGGTACTGAAAAAACTCGGTCCCCCTGCCCTGCCTCAGGCTTCGGTGAATCCCAGGCATTGCCCCATCCACCACTACTTTTGCGAGTAAGCTAAAATCCTCGATCCGACTCAGGTGAGCCGGGTCCAATAATTCCGTGTCTGTCGTAGCAACCACCTGGACGGCTTACGAAGCTACATTTTCCAAAATATGATCAATGATACCGTCCGAATTCAATCCTTCCGATTCAGCAAAAAAACTGGGCAGTATCCGATGACGAAGGCCGCTTTTGGCCATCGCTTTTACATCATCGCGGGATGCGTTCGGACGACCATCCAACATGGCTCTTGCTTTCGACGCAAGAATGAGGGCCTGCGATCCACGGGAACCCGCACCCCACTTAACCCGCTTTTGCGTCCACTCATCACAGGATTCCGATTGAGGACGGGAAGCCGAAGCAATCGCAACCGCATATGATACGACCGTTTCTGGGGCGGGCACTTGTCGGGTTAAGGACTGTAATTGCAGGATGTCTTCCCCCGTCAAAACAGCCTGGGATTCTTCGCCCTGTACTCCGGTGGTTTCCCCAACCATTTTGATTTCGTCTTCCTCGGAGAGATAATCAATCACTGGATTGAGTAAGAAACGGTCAAGTTGAGCCTCGGGCAAGGGATAGGTACCCTCCAATTCAATGGGGTTTTGCGTGGCCAGAACAAAAAATGGAGCGTCTAAAGGGCGGGTTTCTCCAGAGACCGTAACCTGTCTCTCTCCCATGGCTTCAAGGAGAGAGGCCTGTGTCTTGGGCGGTGTCCGGTTGATTTCATCCGCCAAAACCACGTTGGAGAAAATAGGGCCGGCCGAGAACCGAAAGGATTTCTTACCAGTCGCTGGATCTTCATCCACCACTTCCGATCCGACCACATCCGCAGGCATCAGATCGGGTGTAAATTGAATCCTTTTAAAACCAAGACTTAAACATTTTGCCAACGTTTTAACCAACAAAGTTTTACCTAAACCCGGAATTCCAGTGAGCAGGCAGTGCCCGCGGGCAAGCAGTGTGATAAGTAATTGCTCGATCACCTCATCCTGTCCGATGATACCTTTGCGAATTTCGCCCATCAGGCGGTCGCGCGTTTCATTCAGACGGCTCAGGGCGTCTTGGGCTTGTTCTTCGTCGGTCATGTCTAAATAAGTATGTTGTATGATATCTTGGAGACAAACTAATGTTTGCAACAGGTTATAGTTCTCGGGACAATGATAAAGAAAGCGTCACCGGTAATTAGTCTTGTCCAGTTACAGAGAGTAATCGGTCCCACTCTTCGACGAATCGGACTAAATGCTCCTTACCGTTTGCGATTTCTGCTTCCAGTAAATTCCTCACCAATAGCTGTTCTCGTTGATAGTCACGAGTTTCAAGCAAACCGGAAAAATGGGCCATCCTGGCCCAAAGCAAATGAGTGGTAAAGGCATCAAACTCATTGTAAGCAAGGATTTCAGGAAGCTGTTTATCCAGCCACATTTGAGCAACAGAATCCCCGCTCACATCAATCTTTCCGGGAATTCCACTGAGACTGGCTGCCTGATGAAGGGAAGGCCGGTCGCGGAATTGTCCCAGACCCTCTGCCAAATCTATGTTATAATCTGAATTTCTTGCATCGAAGTAATCCACTCCTTCCCAAGGCTTGGCTGGACGATCTGAAAAGCCAAAACCGGGCAACCCATGAACGATCGATCTTTGAATAATAATTGGTACATCAGCCTGAGATGAATTGTAACCGACAAGCTGGGGCTTTCTTCTTCCCACCGATTTCAAAAAACTGGTAAGAAGGACTTTTTCGTCTGATTTTTGCTCGTCCAATGCATCCGTAGGCAGCGAAACCAATTTCAAAACCGGCTCTCCGCCCCGTGGACAATCACGAAGAATTCCGCAAATTGAAACAATCCGGCAGAGAATTGTTTTCAGGTAGGGTTGGAAGTCTTCGGGATCATCTGCTTTTCGGGCATCTGCCCATAGAGCTTCAAAGGATGTGGCCGCTTCGCCATCGGGTCCCGAGGAAGGGGGAGATTTCAGGAGAATTTCCGCAGACTTCGGATCAGGGATCCACTCGATATCAAAACTAAATACGCTTTCCGCAATCTTTTTAAGCATACCAAATATTCAGGCCGCCAACCCGGACAACTTTGACTGAAAATACTCTTCCGCATTCCCGGCACCTTCCGGGATGGTCAAAATCTCAGGCTGACCCTCATCCACCAGAAGGGTGTGTTCAAAATGAGCAGACGGCATGCCGTCCACAGCCAGGGCGGTCCATCCATCCTTAGCCATCCGAATCTGCGGGCTTTTCATATTAACCATCGGTTCAATACATATGGCCATACCCTTACGAAACTGAGGTCCCGTTCCCGCTTTACCAAAATTGGGGATCTGAGGTTCTTCGTGCAGGGTGCGTCCGACCCCGTGGCCCACAAAATTCGTAATCACCGCAAAGCCGGCCTTTTCCACATATTGCTGAACTGCCTGTGAAACATCGCCTACCCGTTTCTTGTGTAAGGCCATACTCAGTCCAACATAGAGGGACTCCTCCGTTACTTTGAGTAAGCGATCAATTTCGGGACTCACCTGCCCGACCGGAATCGTACGGCAATTATCTCCAATAACTCCATTTTCACGAATACAGACATCCACCGAAAGCACATCCCCCTCTTTGAGCACACGATCCTTCAATCCAATTCCATGCACCACTTCATCATTGACCGAAAGACAGGTGTAAGAAGGAAAGATCCGGTTTCCCGAACGGTATCCTTTGCAGGCACTTTTTACGCCAAAATCACGCATCATGCTTCCTCCTTCTTCATCAATCTCCCAGGTATTCATGCCGGGCCTGACAAAGGAGCAAAGACGATCGAGAATCGTGGCTGCGGTGCAACCGGCTGCACGCATTTTCTCTTTATCTTTAAAATTCTTACAAATCACCCATTGTTCTTCATCGAAAATTCATCAGGTATCAACATCAAATCTTTCAATTCGCTTTCTCCCCTGCCTCGACCCGGCGCTTGCATGGCTTCAAAAAAAGGGTCCCGATCAGCAGTTGTAAAAAATGAATGCAAAAAAGAGGCAGAGTAATCGAAAACAATTCTTGCCGGGATTCTGAAAATATGACCGATGCAATTGGCAGTCCCATGGCCAATGATTTTTGGGATAAACAAAAAAACTGGGAAACTTGAATCTCCCTATTTTTCGACCACCTCGTGGAAAACACCCAACCCGACAAATGAAGAAGTACGACAAAGGCTAAACAAAAGGGAAAAACCTCTTTAAGCATAAGCAAAAATATTTCTTTATCAGTTGAATATAATCCATCACACATTGAAAGATAGACCAGAAAAGCGATGCATAACATCGGTACCTGACCATACCACTCTTTGCCTGTAATTTCTTTAAGAACCGGAAAAATACGAGCCAGAACCCAACCCACAAAACAGGGAGCCATCACGAGGGCAAAAATCTTCAGGAAAAGAAATCCTAAAGCGCCCCCGTTGGCAAATGATCCGAACCACAAAAAGGGTACCAGTAAAATTCCGAGTAAATTGGATAAAGTCGCGTGACCCAAGGCATAATCCGCATTTCCGCCTGCGTTCCTCGAAAAAACCACACAACTTGCAATGGTAGTGGGTAAAATAGCTGAAAAAAACAGGGGGCCGTATAAAGTTTGCGAAATCAGGCCCAAAGCCCAGCCAATTTTAACCCAGAGAACCGGTAGAAAAATAATCCCTGCCTGCAGCACCAAACTGCCAACCGGCCTTTGCAAAAGAAGCGATAAATTCTCAATCTTCAACCGTGAGCCCTGAAATAAAAAGATCATAATCACAAGTAACTCAGAGATGTATTTTATATTTAGATTTCCCTCACTTGCTCCAATGGAAGGTTGCCAATAGGCAAACAACATCATGATTACCAAAACGCACACAAATCCCGGCCCACTTGTTAAAACTCGCATCATCGGTTCACATTCATAGGTTGCTTGCTTAGATGTCACAAGCTTTCGCTGTCACCCAATTTTAAAATTCTGTAATCTTCATCCCCAATATATGAAAAAAATTTCTCTGCTCTCCGTGGATGCAGCGGGCACCCTGCTTAAGCCTTGGCCTTCAGTCGGGGCCGTGTACGGAAAAGCCGCACGAAAAAAAGGGATTCAAGTCGACGACACCGATCTGGATACCCAATTCGGAAAAGCGTTTAACGAGGTCCAAAAAATAGCTCATAAACATCAGGGTGAGGAAAAAGAATTCTGGAGAAAAGTAGTAAACCTCACCTTTCAGCCTTCCTACTCCGGCGATTTAATGGATGAATTATTTGAAGAACTCTGGGAATTGTTTGCCAAGGGTGAGCCATGGAAACTTGCGGACCAGGCTGTGCAAACCCTGACTACGCTAAAGGATAAAAATTATCGACTGGTGGTCCTTTCAAATAATGATTCGAGGCTCAGGTCCGTCTTACGCGGATTACAGGTTGATCATCTATTTGAACATCTTTTCATTTCTTCCGAGTTGGGATTTGAAAAACCGCAAAGAGAAATTTTTCAGGCGGTGGAAGATACCCTTCAGGTGAATCCTCAGGAAATCATGCATTTGGGTGATAGTTATTCCCGTGATTATCTTGGAGCTCAGAAATCCGGTTGGAATCCAGTTCTTTATGGCTCGGACACTCAGGCAAAAGTCCAAATTAAAAAATTCCCTGAACTTTTAAACTTCCTTTCATGATCAAGCTGAGCCGGCATACTCCTCCTGCCCAGCTTGCAAATCTGGGTTGTGAAAATTTGGCCATCCAAACAGTTGATTCCTGCCCGCAAAAACTGGTTGCCTATCTCGATTTTGAAGAAATCTTTCCGATTCATTCCATTTCCGACGATTCGATCTGGTCCAAACTTCAACCAATGCCCGGTGATGGGGTGTTATCGTTTTCCGGATGGGTCGGTTTTATGGGTTACGAACTCTTGGCTTTTCAGTTCGGCATTCCTACGAAGGCTAAGCGGGATTTACCGGTACCTGCTGGCTGGTTTGGTCGTCCAGCGACCATAGTACATTTCAATCAGGAACAGACGGTTATCGAATCAAGGGATCCGAACAGGGAAGAGGAAATTGAAAAAAGACTCCAGGATCCACTTTCACTGGATTCCCCAACTGTCACCAATCAGAAACACAGCTGCAATCTAAGTTTTGATCAATACAAAGATATTTTTCATCAGGCAAGGGAAGCAATCCTCGATGGCGAAACTTATCAGATCAAAATTTCTCAGCGCTTTGAGGCAGCAACGCAAATCGATCCTCTTTCAGCTTTCACTAAATTACAAAGTACTAATCCCGCCCCGGAAGCCTTTTTGTTAAAAACCAAAGAGTTTTCGATCGTCAGTTGCTCTCCGGAAGTGGTGATTCATAAGGAAGCGGACCGGATGATCACCCGACCAATCGGTGGCACCTATCGCCGGGATGATCCGGACACCGAACGCTCGCTGATCGAACGGTTTCTCAAGGACCCCAAGGAGGTTGCAGAGCACAATATGCTGGTGGATCTTGAACGCAATGATCTCTCCGCCCTCTGCCTGCCAGGTTCCGTACAGATTCAAAATTTTCGCGAAGTGGAAAGTTATGCCCACCTTCACCACCTCGTTTCCACCATCTCAGGAACGCTGAGAGAAAATATTTCTTTGAAAGAAATTATTCGGGCCATGCTTCCGGGTGGAAGCATAACGGGTTGCCCCAAAGCTCGAACGATGGAATGGATCGATCAGCTTGAACCCTGTTTCCGCGGACCCTACACGGGGAGCTTTGGAACTTTGCATGACAACGGTGACCTCCATTTAAATCTGATTATTCGGTCCATGCTAATCCTGAATGGGAGGTGCTACACCCAGGCGGGAGGTGGCATCGTGGTAAATTCAACGCCGGAATATGAGTATCAGGAAAACCATACCAAGGCACAGGCCCTCCTCGACCTGCTCAAATGATCACACTGATTGATCACCGCGACTCCTTTACCCGCAACCTCGAGCATATGCTCGCCCGGTTTGATAAAGTTAGGATTATCGACCGGAAATCATTTTCCGACTCTGATCTGAAGAAAAGCCAAATGCTGGTTTTTTCCCCAGGTCCAGGAACCCCTCAAGATTATCCGGAATCCTTAGCCATTCTTGAAAATGTAAAAGGGAAAATTCCCATTCTGGGAGTATGTTTGGGATTCCAAATGATTCTCCACCAGGAAGGAGCTTCGATTATTCGACAGGGTCAAGTATTGCATGGAGTAGAAACTGAAATTCTTGCCGATCCTTCAAGTGTCACTTACCGAGAGATCACAGGTCCCATTCGTGTGGGGCGTTATCACTCTCTACAGGTCGATCCGGATAGCCTGGGAAACCTTCCCCACTCCATTAAAATCACTTCCACTGATTCAATTCGGGAAACCCCGCTTTCCTTCGAGGATGCAGGAAGGAAACTCTTTGGCTTGCAGTATCACCCTGAATCCTTTCTATCAAACCAAGGCACTCAGATTTTATCGAACATTCTTCATGAAAGCATGGAATAAAGATGACGCACCCAGCGAACATCCTGAACCGTGGGGTTTACGCGGAGTTTTCTCTACCCTGAAGGTTCTGGATAACCGCGTAATTCCTTTTTGCGAATCTTACCTCATTAGACTTATTGAATCGGCGAAAAAACAAGACATGCCATGGATTCCTGATGTTTCTCTTTTAGAACAAAAGCTCGCCCAATTTTCATCCGAAACAAGTCCGGATCACGGATTAATCAGAATTTGTTTGTTTGAAGATTTACTAGGATTCTCATCTCGCCCGGCCGTGAGTGACGGTAATCCGGTAGAAGGATGGCTTCTACATTATCGAAGGAAAGACCCCATCATAAAATCAACGGAGGACAAGGATCTTTATGGATCACTTGGAGAGTTGGAAATTGAAAAAGAGGACTGGGTGATCATTGACCCCAAGGATAACGATCTCCGAGAAACGGTCACCTCCAATCTTATTTTTGCCCAAGGAAATGAATTAATTATTCCCGAAAAGTGGGTTCTCAACGGGATTATTCTGCAAAAACTTCTGCCTTTTTTGGAAGAGCGATTTTCGGTTACCCGGGCCATTCCCAAAGATCGGGGCATCTCTTCCTTCGATGAAATTATTCTTTGTGGAACAGGGCGCGGGGTGGCCCCCCTCACTACTCTGCCCGAACTTGGGTGGTCATCCCAAGGAGATGAAATTTTCTCCAAAATCCGCACCCATTACGAAGAACTCCTTCGATCCGCTTAGTGCCTGAATATATTTTTAACGGCCAACGCCTTTCCCTGCATTACCCGGCGGTCATGGGCATCCTCAATCTTACCCCAGATTCATTCAGCGATGGAGGAGATTTCATGGACCCATCGGCAGCGGTTGAAAAAGCTATGGAGATGGCGGAACAGGGGGCAAAGATTATTGATTTGGGAGGCGAAAGTACCCGCCCTGGGAGTGATTTCATTTCCGAAGAGGAGGAAATCAGAAGAGTGCTGCCGGTTCTCGAAAAACTACCCACCGATCAATTCATTATCTCCATCGATACCACCAAAACCAAAGTTGCCCAACTTGCCCTCGAAGCCGGGGCTCATCTGATCAATGATGTCTCAGGAGGCAGTACTGAACTATTAAAGGCCGCCCACGCATATAATGCTGGATTTATCCTCATGCATTCACAGGGGAAGCCTAAATCTATGCAGAATCAACCATCCTACATGAATCCCGTTGCTGAAATCAGAGAATTTTTCGATCAAAAAAAAGAACAAATCAAAGAGCTCGGTCTTCCCCGCTTATGGGTCGATCCGGGAATTGGGTTTGGTAAAACTCTGACTCATAATCTCGAAATCATGAAAAACATTCATACCTTTTTGGATGAGACTTGGGGAGTCTTACTCGGCTCATCCCGAAAATCATGGATTGATCATCTTTGNGATGCCCCANATCCNNTAAAAAGNNTGGGNGGTTCCATNGCNTCCGCCATAGATGCCGTTNCAAANGGGGTTGAAATCATNCGCGTTCANGATGTTTCAGAAACCGNNCAAGCNATNCANGTCGCNAAGGAACTCGCAACTGATGCTGAAAGTAANTANAANGNAACNTATGGGCAAAATTTTACTCGANGGCATNGAAGTCATGGTTCGAATTGGTCTCCTCGAAGAGGAACTCTATGCCCCGCAGGATCTTTTATTATCGGTCGAAATTGAACACGATTTTTCAAAAATCACGGAAACTGATGAAGTTGAGGATGGAATTGATTATCGTAACATTGTCGATCACACTCGAGATTTCTCACAAGCCTATGATGGTAAAACCCTTGAAAAGTATGCTTCTCTGCTTGCTGAGGATTTAAAGGGGAAATTTGGGGCTCAACGGGTTCGCTTATCCGTGGATAAACCTCGATATGTCAAAAAACTGGGGCTTCGACAAATTCGAGTAGAAGTTGAGTGCTGATATTTATTTGGGACTAGGGGCAAACTTGGGAGACCCCTTGGCCACTTTTAACAAAAGCCTCTCATACATACGAAAATATGCTGAACTGGTTACCTGCTCTAAGCTTTACCGGTCGGCTCCCTTTGGTCTCTCAAACCAACCTCCTTTTCTTAATGCTGCGGTCAGAATCTCAACCGAACTCACTCCCTTGTCTTTACTTAGAAACTTACAGGAAACGGAAAAAAATCTCGGGAAAAAGGTTATATGTGAAAATGGGCCTAGAATCATTGATCTGGACCTTCTACTTTACGATGACATCTCCATACAAAACAAGGAACTTGTGCTACCCCATCCAAGGATACTTGAGCGGGATTTTGTGCTACACCCTTTACTTGATTTAAATCCAACAATTTCACACCCAGACTGGTCACCCAAAACAGCGAAGTCCGCACTAAGCGGACTTAGTGAAAAGTTTATCGAAGGAGAACCCGAACCTTGGGATTTACCAAGTTAGATCAATCATCCCCTCCACCAGCAAAGCTCATCAGGAACTGGAGGATATAGAAAAATAAAAGAGCTACCGAAGCAAAAAGCGANAGGGAAGCTGCCACATGTTGGTCGGTTCGATATTGATGNAGAACATTAGATGTTGAATAGAGTACCGAACCTCCTGCGAACAAGATCATCACTGCAGAAAAGATTAATCCCAGAGAAAAACCGAAAATCAAATTGCAAACAATAAAGCCCAGTGCCACAAATGCTCCCATCGAAAGAATACCGCCCATAAAGGAAAAATCTTTTTTCGTGATGAAGACAGTTGCGGTGATGCCTCCGACTAAAAGCAAAGTCATTAAACCAGCAGTAGGTATAAGTCCTTCACCACCAAAGTGGGTAGCGATAAAAAGCAGNGGNANGAANACAATGGCNTCNGCAATNATNAACAANCCAAGCCCCAGATACTGCATCTGCTCAGAACCTCCGGAGATTGCNAATTTNTTAGCAATGTAACTCACTCCCATAAAAAGACCGAGAACGATCAACCAACTCATTCCACCGGTCATACTGGATGCGAGTTTGGCAGCAAAGGGAGCATGGACCAGATAGTACTCCAATCCGGTGAATAGCAACAGAGCCACCGCTAAATGGGAATAAGTTCTCCGAATAAAGGCAGCACGGTCAGCAGGTATACTGTTTGCCGCAGAATCAGAAAGTGAAAAGGTTTNTTCTTTCATATTAGTTTTTTATTACAATATTAACTTAATATCAAGTCATTGTGATTGAACTTCGGATTTGCGATGCATTGAACTGAATCGAAATCATGAGGTTATTCAGTATTTTTTATTTCGATTCAGATTCGCCTTAAATTCTAAAATTTAGAAAGAAGTTAAACTGGAAATCGTTTAATTCTTAGAAAGTTGCTTTTTAATAATTTCAAAAAGCCTACGCCTGCTAACTCCAATAATATCGAGGAGTGCACTGTCAGGATATAAATCACTGAGAGAATTCCTTCCGTCCTTATGAATCTTAAAAAAAGCTTCATTGCCTACCCTGGAAATCGCCTGAGCCAGAGGAAATGAAACGGTATCAAATTCTTTGTAAGAATCACGAACCATTGTGGTTATAAATGATGAAAAACCATATTCCAAAAGCTTGTCTGCAATGCGTTCGGCCATTCCTCCTGCTTCAATAGAATCACTAGACTCAATCAACAACAGTTCTCCTGCTTGTTTACAGGCAAAAGGCAGATTAAAGAATAGTCCAGAAAGATAGGTATCGTCTTTAGTTTCTCCGAGTTCTTCAGAATATGATTTAAGGAAATTTGCCAATCGAACAGATCTTTTTCTAAAAGATTTAAAGTCTTCGTTATCTAAGAGAACTTTTTCATGAAAAGTAAACAACTCTTCGGAAACTTGTTGGATTGCCAAACTCCTAAGATGTAGAATCCCTTTGCCAATTACAATTTTTTCAAAAAATTCACCGAAACCATAGTTATGAGAATCAAACGAAAGAATACTTTCAACGATTTCATCATCACCATCTGTTAAAGCCTCAAAATCTTCTAGCGTGAGTTTTTGATTCGGATTAAGTTTCTCCAAATTCGCTAAAAACTGCATTCCTTTACTTTTTAAATTAAGTAAATTTTCAAAATCATTTATCGTTTTTTTATCCATTAACATATAACATAATTAACTTATCTACCTTTNTTAGGACATATAAATGAAATAATAAAGCATTTTCGNACACAATTACACTTTTGNTGCCGAAANTTCACAAATTTGGAATTCGAAAATAATTAAACCGCACACATTTATCCTATTGTGCGTTAATCCAAAAAAGTAATAAGAAACAACTAACCATGATTTATTTCTTAAGAATTCATTCTCTCATTTGTTCAACTGTTGCTTTGATTTTCATCACTGGTAATGCAAATGCCCTAAAACCTTCTATTCTATGGATAACAGCGGAGGATATGAGCCCGGTTCTTGGGTGCTACGGAGAGAAAAATGCAGTCACTCCAATTATCGATCAACTTGCGAAGGATAGCATACGATATAAAAACGCCTTTGCCTCGGCTCCAGTGTGCTCCCCTTCCCGATCCTGTCTAATCCAAGGTGCACCCCCCCCCAGCTTGGGAACCCAACACATGCGCTCTGGTTTCCCCCTTCCTGCGTCTTTTACTGGATTTCCGGCTCTGTTGAAAAAAGAGGGGTACTACAATACCAATAATGTAAAGACCGACTATAATTCGGGTAATTATCAACAGATCATCGAGAAATCATGGCACGAAAATTCCGCTGACGCTCACTGGAGAAAAAGGTCCAAAAAAGAGATGCCTTTCTTTTCAGTGTTCAACCTGATGACTTCCCATCAGAGTCGGTCCATGGTCTGGCCCTATGAAAAATTTAAGAATGAAATCCAGTCAAAACTCCCAAAAGAGCAAATTCATAATCCTCAAAAAATAACCCTTCCTCCCTACTACCCGGATACCCCTATCGTTCGTAAGACCTTGGCCCGTTTTCATGATTGTGTGACCGCTATGGATCAGCAAGTAGGAGATATCCTCACGCAATTAAAGGAGGATGGATTGGCGGATAATACGATCGTGTTTTTCTTTTCTGACCATGGATCAGGAATGCCGCGTCATAAACGGGCCCTTCTCGACAGCGGGATGCATATACCCCTACTCGTCCGCTTTCCTGCCAAATGGCAACACCTGGCGCCGGTCAAGCCGGGTCAAACGACCGACCGTTTGGTGAGTTTTGTCGATTTTGGTCCAACCGTTCTAAACCTTACCGGGACTACCATTCCTAAGCACATGCAGGGCAAACCATTTCTTGGACCTGATCCTGCAGACCCAAGAAAATATGTCTACGGGCATCGTGACCGGGTAGATGAGGTGCGGGACTTTGCCAGGTCCGTGAGGGATCAAAGATATTTGTATATCCGTAATTACATGCCCCATCTCGGCTATAATCAAACCACCGCGTGGCCGGATATCGGAGAAGTCAGACATGAATTCTACAAACTGGCAAAATCCGGTAAAATGACTCCTGCCCAACAACAATTTGCTGGGCCCAGGCGACCGGTCGAGGAACTCTATGATTGCCGGAAAGATCCCCTCAATCTGACAAACTTGACTGCTTCTCAGAAACATCAAAAAATTCTCAAGAGAATGAGAAGAGAGCACTTACGATATGCTATGGAAATTAAAGATTGGGGATATATTCCGGAATATGAGGCCTGGGAAATGAGTAAGGAGTCGAGCGGGTGGAAAGAGGGAAAATCAGGCAAGATCAACTGGGAAAAGATTATCGGGTCCGCCGAGCAAGTGGGTCGGGTAAAACCAGCCGAATTGATCCAGAATTTAAAATCTGAGAACGCCAGCATTCGATACTGGGGAACCATCGGATTAGGGGCTATCGAGAGTAAACTCCCCCCCACGGCGATATCAGCCTTGAAAATTGCTCTGGAGGATTCCTCCCCATCCGTACGGATTGAAGCCGCCAATGCTTTGGTTCGTGCAGGGAATAGTGAACCGGCTCTTTCCAGTTTAATACAAGAGCTTGATCATAAAAACCTGATCGTTGTTACCCATGCTGCCAGAACCATCGAACTCCTCGGAGATCTCGCAAAGAAAGCCGTGCCAGCGATGGAAGCCTGCCTCAAACGGGCCTATACCGTAAGGCCACCCGATCTCTCTCCGGTAATTGTACTCCCCGGAGATGAGGACATGGCTATGTTCGTGGGTTTCTCCTGCAACGCCTTTCTGAAAAAATTCAAGTGAACAGAAACCATGAATTCTCCTACCGTTCCATGCGAAGGGACGAATGGCAGGAGGTGGCTGAGCTGATTTATCACTCCACAAATTCATGGTACACGACGAATGGTAAAGAAACGATTTTTAAGGGTCCTCCTGCAGATACCCTCCTTTTTTGTCAGGTTTACGAAGACCTTGATCCGAGCTGCTGCCTAATAGCCCAATGCAAGGAAACAGGACAAATTACCGGCTCCTGCTTCTACCACCCCCGTAAAACCCATGTGTCCCTGGGNATCATGAATGTTTCCCCTGATTTTTTCGGACAGGGAATTGCCCGTAAGCTTTTGACAAAAATTATTCAGATAGCCGATGATCAATCCTTGCCCGTAAGATTGGTTTCGAGTGCCCAAAACCTTGATTCTTTTTCGCTGTACACCCGGCAGGGATTTTCCCCGGTTCAGGCATTTCAGGACATGTACCTGGAGGTTCCCGAGAACGGTTTTTATAATGAAATTTCAGGCGAATTCGAAATAAGTAACGCCCAACTGAATGATGTGGAAGAAATGGTGGCTTTGGAAAAAAGACTCAGTGGAATCGAACGGGCAAAAGACTTTGAATATTTAATAGAAAATAAAAGGGATATCTGGAACACGGTGGTTTGCCGGGATACCAACGGTACTTTGCTCGGGTTTCTTGGATCAGTCAATCATCCGGCAAGCCAAATGATTGGGCCGGGAGTGGCGGAAAGTGAAAAGGTTGCTCTGTCTATGCTCGCAAGCCTCCTCGACAGGTTTCGCGGGAAATGTCCCGTTTTCCTGCTTCCCGTAACCGCAAAAGAGGCGGTGCAAACAGCTTATTCCTGGGGTGCAAGAAACTGCGAGATTCATTTCTCCCAGTGCAGGGGAGAAAACCAACCACCCAGAGGGGTTGTCATGCCAACCTTTATGCCGGAAACTTCTTAAGATCAGAATATTGCAGAGGCAAAATAATGGAAAAGTTATTCTCCTACGGTACCCTCCAAATGGAAAGTGTTCAACTAAAGACTTTCGGACGATTGCTTCAGGGAAAAAGGGACACTTTGACCGGCTACCTCAAAACTGAAGTAAAGATAACCGATCCCGATGTAATTAAGAAAAGCGGTACTGACATGCACCCCATTGTAAAATTCACAGGAATAGATTCTGATCGAGTGGAAGGTACCATTTTTGAAATCTCTGCTCTAGAATTAAAGCGAGCAGATGATTATGAAGTTGATGCCTACAGGAGAATTAAAGCCACCTTTAAATCGGGCACCACGGCGTGGGTCTACACCGCGGCAGAAAGATTTATAGTTTAAAGGTTTTAAAAAAATTTTTATTTTTTGTACCAGTCAGGGGTACCAAACCAATCGTGCATTTCCTTGTCAAACGGAGCCACGATCTCATCGGGTTCAGGAAATTCCCCGCGATCCTGCGTCTCCACAATCCAGGTATCCAAAGCGGTGCGCATAGCGAGCAATGCACTGCGGTGCTCAGGTTTGTTGGAACCGGCGAGGTTCCTGATCTCGTGAGGGTCAGACTCAGTGTCAAAAAGTTGCTCCGGAGCGACATTGGGTGACATCAAGTCGGCCGGTGCTCCTGACAACTTGCCTGCCTCCATTAACTCCCTCATCAGAGGCTTAATCGGGAAACATTTTTCCTTGTAACGATTGAGGGAGGTGAAATGACGATCGGGATAATAATTTCGGATGTAATGAAATTTCTTGCCCCGTACACTGCGCACCCGATTAACTGTCTCATCAACGCGGTCGCGGGCCGAAAAGGCATAAGTTCTCTGAGGACCAACCTGATCACCTAGAAAAATGCGCCCATGCATTCCGAACGGTTTCTCAATTCCTGCAAATCCAAGTGTGGTGGGTGTAAGATCGATCAGACTGACCACTTCTTCCTTTACAGTTCCGGGTAGATAATTAGACGGCGCAGGGTAGGATTTCGGCCACCGAATAATCATTGGAACATGCAGTCCTGTGTCATAACACCAGTGAATTCCACGAGGCTCAATTCTGCCATTGTCCCCAAAAAACATCACAATGGTGTTCTCGGCCAACCCATCCTTTTTGAGCTGGCGTAAGACCTTTCCAATGGTTTTATCCATCCCTGAAACGGAATTTAAATAACGGGCCCATTCCTGACGAACAATCGGATGATCGGGATAATACGGGGGAGGAGTAACATTCTCAGGGGTAGCGATTTTCTCGTGCTCCTTCTCTCCTTTCCACTCCACTCTTGGCTGGCGCCAGGTATTACGGTCATAGATATCATATTCGCATTCGAGGGTGTTCATTTGGGCAAAAAATGGCTGATTCTTTTTAAGCTCTTCCCACTTGCTACCGTCGTAAAGTTTACCCTCATTTACGAAATTTAAATCGAGCTTCCCGGAACCAATATCCTCACCATTCATGGTCTTAAGATTTGAGGTGTAATACCCGACATCCTTCAAACGGTGGGTAATTGGGCGGACTCCATCAGGAAGACGGTAATCGTCCACACGATGAGAACGCATGTTGTGGGTATCCGTAGTTGTCTGGTACATCCCCACAAAAAAGGCACTGCGACTGGGTGCACAAACCGGCGAGGTCGAAAAAACCTTGGTGTATCTCTCGCCCTCTGAAGCAAGTTTGTCCAGATTGGGAGTTTTTACATTTTTGGCACCATAACACCCGAGATCGAGCTTTAGGTTTTCCCCAACAATCCACAGAATATTGGGGCGTTTATCCCCAAAGCAAAAAGATTGAAAACTGAGAATAAAGAACAAAGAAAGCAGGATTTTCATAATAAGTTTGGAAATTAGCAGGTAACTTTAGGTTGCTAATGTGGTTAAGCTTGTAAATTGAAAAAGCTTATTACTTTAAAATTGGAATCGTTCATCCCTGAACAGATTGAAGAGAAATCCCTTATCGGTGAAAGCAAAATTAAATATAACTACTGCAACAGTTGTTCGTATCCGGTTCCAGAAAGTGCTTTGCGAAGGGCAACGAAATCTTTTTGCAACGATTCTTGGAGGGCAGAGTAGTAGAGTTCGGAGTGGTAGAAACAGGTGGCCACATCCGCGTCAATCAATTCGACATCCTCTTCTCGGATTGTAGGCATGCGCAGGAGACGCCCACGGGTAAAATTTTTAAGTTTTAGAATATAATCTGCGGCATTCAGGGATATAATTTTCTTCATTAGGATTGCGGTTTTTAGGCGTTCCAAATCTTTGCGGTGCCGAAGAAAAATGACCTGCTTTTCCAACTCTCCATTTTTCTCCGCGTTGGACTCCAAGAGCAACTTTCTCCAGGAATTTTCATCGGGACAATCCACGATCTTAATTTCGGGCACGGGCTCCCTAAGCAGTTCTTCCGCCTGAGTCGAAGTACGCGTGAGACGAAAACATAAGCCAATGGCCCGACCATCCCCTTCATCTGATAAAACAAAAGGAGCTTCTTCTTCTAAATATTTGGCTAGAAACTGAACTTTGAAACCCGAGCCCACATCATCATCGGGCTTAAAGAAAATCAATTTTTCAGCATCGAGAACTTCTGATGCCCGTTGTCTTTTCAGAACTTCGTATATCTGACGACGTACCAGCGCATCCTCACCGGGAACAGAGCCTAGAGCGAATTTGTTGTACGGGTAAATCTGATTGTACTTTCGATGATCCTGTACAATCCGGTCAGCGACCTTCTGCAATTTTTGCAGGCTTTGATTTTCGGTAAGATACCGTAAATCAAAAGTATCCTCAGACCGGATTCTATAAGCATCGCGAAATAAACGGTATCCAAATTGATCAAAAGCATCCTCATCCTTAGGCATACCTGCATGCACTGGAGCGTCTTCAGGCAAAACCGATGGGGTGATCACAATAATTACTTCGCGCTTAAGCCCTGTTTCTGTCTTCGACTTAAAGAGATTTCCTAAGATTGGAATATCTCCAAGCAGGGGTACCTGCTTTGTCGAAATCTCAGAGTCTTTGGCAATGAGCCCGCCGACAATAAAAGGGGTGTCATTGGCAATTCTCGCATAGGTTTTCACCTCTCTTACGGAAAGAGTCGGTGCCTGGGCAAGCTGCTGGTCATTCATCCCCATGACAATAACATCCTTGCCGGGGACCGGAGAAGAGACGGACGCATTTATTTGAAGCGAAACTTCGGTACCGTCATCATTTACCCGTGGACGCACTGCCAATTCTATACCCGCCATGATTTCACGAAAATCAACCGAACTGACATAATCCTTCACAAATTTGGTGTTGGCGACCGGAATCTTTTCAGAGACATTAATGTACGCCATTCGATTATCGAGTGTCAGCACGCTTGGGCGGGACAGAATTTGGGCGGATCCCTTCTCCACCAAAGCTTGCAGGCGAATATCAAATTCACGAAAGACATTTGTCACAGTTGCATCGAGCTGTGGTGGGGCTCCTGCAGGGTAGGCAATCTGACCGAGAACCAAGCTATCGTTGGCTCCATCTAATTTCTTATTTAAAAGATTCCCGCCGTTTGCCTTATCTGAATTAAACCCCCACTGAACGCCCAACTCATCGAGGGCCTGGGAAGAAATTTCCAGAACCATCGCCTCAATCATAATTTTGCGGGCAGGCAAATCAATTTGCTCACGAATGATGCGGCGAACCCGTCCGGTTTCTTCTGGTTTTTGCTCATTATAAAACAACAAGATTTCGTTGATCGGATCGGTCTCCGTTTTAGGAAAGGCTTTTGCATGATCCGGGATGGTCTCGTGAAATTTTGTCTCCGGCATAGGCACCACGACAGGGAGTTTCGTTCGGTCCACTTCCTGGCTAGGGGTTCCCACGCTTACTCCATATAGTTTTAGAAGTTCAATGCATCGAACCGGGTCTACATAACTCAACCGCAATCTTTGAGAGGCGATTTCTATTTCTTCACTTTTTTCCTGTGCTTCTAAATCAATTGTTAAATCCGAGCATATAAAACACCAAATGGTGAGATAAACGGGTACAGTGAAATTTTGTAGATTCATAGTTTTTCTTTTTTACTCGTAGGAGGGGATGGAAAAAGGTCTGTAAAGAATGTCTGTATTGAAGATGAAAGAGGCTTTTTTGCTCTGCTTTTCTTCGCCGAACTACCCGAAGGTTTGGACACTTTGTGTTTACCTTCCATGGTTTTGATCTTGGAAAGACTAGTCTCCTGATTAAGCAAGGTCAAAAAGGCTCCGCTTCTTCCTGCTATTTCCATAACTACCTTAGCTGAAATTTCTAAAACCAGACAATCTGTGACTGCTTTTACAGTTGCACCTCGAACATTGGGACCCAAAACACATTCTTCACCAAAATGCTCAGTGGGTTGGATAGATTCATTCACAGTTGAAACCAAAATATCTTGATATTCCACTTCAGAACAAAGCAATCCTTCCATCAAAACAAACATGGATGTTCCTTTATTTCCCTGCCTAAATAAACTTTTACCAGCTTTGTGCTCTGAAAGCTTGACATACCCTGCTAGATGGTTGATCTCCGTTTCTGGTAATTTCCCAAAGAGAGAATTTGCACACAAGGTCCCCCGGATCCTTTCATCTTTCCCGGGATCTGATTCTTCAAATCTGCTATCTTTTTCGAGATAAACAATTTCTCTTTCCATAGCAGGCGAAATTCCAGCACTTGCCAAATGCTCCACCACTCTACGATTCACCATATGCCTTGATTCTTTTGGGGACACACCAGTGGGCAGAATAAAGAAACGCACCTCATATTTTTGGCCATAACTAAGAGCTTGATCCAATCGCACTTCGGGTTCAGGCTGGCCCAGGATTCGCGTATCGTCTATCAGAGACTTTACTGCTCCTTCCAAGAGACGGATAGCTCGGTTTGGTGGCACTGAATAATCCAAGACAAAATCAAGATCGATCCGAAAATAGGGCTTCGGTTGCATATAATTGGTTAAGATAGCCTCGCCCATTTTACTATTGGGAACGACGATCATATTTTTTTCCGTCGTTTTGAGTCGAGTGGTTCTCCAGTTAATCTCAATCACTTGACCTACAATATGAGTTTCCCTTCGATTTTGGTGAACCATCACCCAATCTCCTATCCTGAAAGATTGCTCCACATGCATAGAAAGACCGATAAAAACATCCAGGATGACATTCCGTAAAGCGATACCGAGAACAATACCAAAAACACCAGATGTCGCCCAAATTCCTGTAATTGATTTATCAAAAACGGTCCCAACCACACCCATTCCTGCAATACCAAAAAAGAGCATGCCCGTAAAGTCTTTGGGCAACCGTGGAACCGGACGACCAGAAATGCCGGCAATCACTCCATCCCAGACAAAAACCGTAAAAAATCTTTGGGCTAAAAAAGCTCCGGACAACCAAACGCCTATTTGAGAACCGTACTCAAAGATTACTTTTCCAACGCCCGAAAAATTAGCAAGAAAACGACTGTAGAGTTCATCCTTTCCAACCAAAAGAATCATAAAGACCGAGAAGACTAAAAGAGGAAACCACATCCTCATCCACACACGCCCCATTTTTCCATCTAAAATTTTCACCCCATCCGTCATTACCTAAGTTCCTTTCCCTTTCCCGTTTTCAGAAAAGTGAGTTAATTCATAATCACGCATCAGTCGTGCCATCATCGCAAAACGAGGAACTGGTATTTCCTCCCCTTCGTGTCGAATGACCTCTAGAATAGCACCCAGACTTTGATTAACAAATTGGTTAAAATTGTAACTTTCACCCAAGTCAGAACAAACCCCTTTGATTTGCTCGACCGTATCTTCCGGAACTCGGATGGTAATGGTTTTTCCCTTAGCCATTCACAATTTTTTAAAACAGATAGTGCATTGCAGTGCAATATTTTTAATCCTATAAATTAAAATTTATTATTAATTATTGCAGTGCACCTCAATTTTTTTTATTTTTTTGGGATAATTATTACTTGTTTGAACATATAATATACATAACATGATATTTTTATTTAATTGCCTATGAAAACAAACGCCTGTCTCGAAATACCTAAACACTTTTCCCGTCGTGAATTTATGCATGTCGGATTAGTGGGAGGTCTTGGTTTAACACTAGCTGACTTCATGAGGATAAAAGCTCATGGGGCTCAAAAATACTACGACACGGTGGAAGGGCCCGCCAAGAGCGTTATCCATATTTATTTGCCCGGTGGCATGGCCCATCAGGAGTCGTTTGACCCCAAGCCTTACGCCCCGCTCGAATACCGCGGTCCTTTCAAAAGCATAAAGACGAAAATACCAGGCGTTCATTTCAGTGAGAATTTTAAAGAAACCGCAAAAATAGCTGATAAAATCACTGTATGCCGGTCGATGACTCACGGTGAAGCTGCCCATGAGCGTGGAACCCACAACATGTTCACCGGTTACAAGCCAAGTCCAGCGATTAAATTCCCAAGTTTTGGTTCGGTGGTTTCTCATGAATACGGTTCCCGTAAGAACCTTCCTCCTTATGTTTGCGTTCCCAATGTGCCAAATGAGTTTGCCGGAAGTGGTTACTTAAGTTCTTCGTACGGTCCATTCGGGTTGGGTTCTGATCCGGCTCAGGGCAATTTCAAAGTCCGGGATCTCTCATTACCCAAAGAAATCTCCAACGATCGTTTCTCCAAAAGACGGAGTCTTCTTGACACGGTCGATGATCATTTCCGTCAGGTTGAAAAGTCCGATGCACTCGGTGCCATGGACAAGTTTTACAATGATGCCTACTCTTTGATCAGTTCGAAAGAGGCACGCGAAGCTTTTGATATGACCAAAGAGTCAGA
>PATX01000013.1 GCA_002713685.1 Opitutia bacterium
CAAATTGATAATTGCCCAAACCACTTACTTCGCCAGCACTTTGAGGAGAAACTATTGCAGCGATTGAGTAGTTGAGTGGAGTGAAGTTAGCTGTGATAGTGCGATTATCGGTCATGCTCACGGTTGTTGTGGTTGCACTCGTGCTTGCAATACCTTGACCGGACCAACCACCAAAAGAATAGCCTTGGTCGGGTGTTGCCGATATGGGTGCTATTGTTCCATGGTCAAATGTACCGGAACCGCTGACAGACCCACCCGAGCCAGTGCTAACGGCAAGTTGATATTGATTAAGGGTAAAATTAGCTGTTACTGAAGTGTTTGAACTGATCACGATATTCAGGGGGTTACTATTACCGGATGCGCCTCCTGTCCATGAGTTGAAAGAGTACCCGGTAGTAATATCAGCAAGGGATAAAGTAGCTGTGGCTCCCTCATTGTAAATTCCTTGTCCCATTGAGGTGNCCACACCAGTTGGTGAGACCGAGATCTCGAGGAGATAGGATGGCCAGGCTCCATCCCTGCGCGACGAACGCTGAAACATGGGCCAATCGGATGAAGCGGGACCAACGCTCACATCCAAACAATAGAGCCGGTTATCGAAGCAACCGTAATACAATTTGCCGTCTGCACTCAGGGCGAGCGAAGAATCCACCAGTCCTCCAATTTGAAATGGACAATCGGTCTCATTAGTGTCCCATGCCTTGGTCCCATCTGGCTCAAANGCAAACAGGTGATTTTCNCCTCCTCCAGTATATCCAATTACATAAGTCCTGCCATTTACATCCACTACAGGGCTCGAGTAAAAGACATCTCCGACAAATGCATCCCAATTCAAGTTGCCTGTGAGGGTGGATAGTGAGCGAAGATATCCATCGCGGGAAACGAAAAAGACTTCATCATTTATTCCCAAGACAGGAGATGCATCCACCCGATCAAAAGCGGGGAATGACCAGTTGAGAGATGCACTTTCTCCATTATCTCTAATGGAATANCAGTTTCCGTTACCGGAACCAAAATATATATTNNCNNAAAGATCTAGNGCAGGGGAGGAGAGAATAGACTTATTGGTGTCNNNNACANNNTCNACNNNNTANGTCCANTTNNNGGAGCCATCTGGNTTNACTGCATGAAAAGTTCCGTTTTCATCACCAAAGTAAATCGTTCCATCCTGTCCCAACGCTGCGGAAGAGGTGATCGGTTCCCCTGNAAAATATTCCCANGCAACCGAGCCATTGCTCTCAAATGCATAAAAAATAGAGTCCTTAGAACCGACATAAATCTTTCCGTCTGCCCCGATAGCCGGGCTTGCCACTATATAACTATTGGTCTCATACTCCCAATGCTTGTTTCCGTTGTCAGGGTTAANNGCATAGATTTTGTTATCCCAGGAACCNANATAGATGGTGCCGTCCGGGCCTATTGATGGAGTTGAGTCAACCCAGTTTCCTGCAGTGAAAATCCACTTACTTGTACCATCGGCATTGAATGCGTGGAGCATATTGTCATTTGAACCGATATAGATGGATCCATCGGCAGCAATGGCGGGAGAAGAAAAAATGACCCCTCCTGTCGTGGCATTCCAATCCATGGATGCATGTGAAAAAGAATTTGCATAGATGTCTTGAGAAAGGGTGTAAACATAGTCTCCGTCGTTCTCACTAGTTCCCCCTGTAGCTAATCCTGATGCATAGAAGGTGACTGTACCTTCATCAGTTGCAGGAGCCGTCCATTGAAAATTCCAGGAACCGGAAATAGAAGTTCCTCGATGTTCGGNAGCCCCGTTTTCGATTGCCATTCCACTGGACACGGCTGCCAGGCTTCCGCTGGTGCTGCCATTTGTTTTAGGAATTAATTGAAAACCGTACCCGCGAGAGTTTGTACCAAGAACAGTGAGNGCGAGATCATAGGTTTGGCCAGGGGTATATGCAGTTGGAAGTCCACTTAAGCTGANAGACCCATTTCCAGTGTTTAAATTTCCACTGTGGCAATTAGAGCAGTTTTGGCTTTCTCCATGGTATCCGTTTGGTGGATTGCTGGAATTACCCCAAAGCGCAGAGGAGGTAATCCAAGCAAAGAAGACTAAAAAGAAGAAAATTCTCACACTTTGATTTAGCATCAGTTCAATAATTATTACATCAAATAACCATTTATCCTAAGTAGTAGATTTAAGGAAAGATATCTTGAATACAGAGCCAGACTCATCACTTTTCTTGAGACTCAATTCTGCGTCCATACTGAGGGCAAGCTGTTTTGATATGGCAAGGCCGAGGCCGGTTCCTCCTTTTTTTCTGCTCTTGGATGGATCGAAAAGAAAAGGTTTTTCGTTTTCTGGTATTCCACCACAATTATCTTCGACATGGATGATTACTTTTTGACTTTCGATATCGGCACGAAGGGAAACATCCGCACCGGAAAATGTTTCAAAAGCATTTTCAACCAACGAGGTAATAATTGAAAGTAACAGTGTGCCTTGTAAATTGTCAATTGTCTGCGCTAATGCCGTGGAAGGCTTAACCGTTACGCTACCATCCGTAGAGATTCCCCCCTTTTTTCTTACGACTTGTTCAAAAAGTTCAGTGAGGGAAACCGTGTAAGCTGTTTGTCGGTTCTCAACGTCTTGAAGAGAATGCAGGGACTGAGAGACCAATTCACCTATCCGCATTTGGACCTCACGTAATTCTTGTACATCAATTTCTTTTCTTTCTTCCGCCTCTTTAGTAATCATTTGTAAGTGAGTGAGGGGAGTTTTGAGGGAATGCATCAAATGACCGCTTAAAGCTCCCAGTCCGACGCTTTTATAAGATTGTGCCAGTTTTTGATTTGTTTTTTGTAAAAGCGAATTCTTCTGCTCCAGTTTAACTTCGCGGTCTTTTAATCGATCGCTCAAAAACTTGAAAATTAAGAAAAGCAAGAGGGAACCTGTAAAGAAACTAGTCAGCCCGAGTCTTTTAATTTCCTGATCAATCAAGCCCCATTCTTCTAGGATGTATTTTTCGTCTACTTGGATCTCCATGATAAAAGAATTATCCAAGCTTTCAGTTTTGAAAAAATAAGAAAAGTGCTGTCCTGAATAATGAACATAAAAAGGGGTATCAGAATTTTTTAGGGAGGAGAAAAGAATGGCGTCCTGGTTTGTTTGTGAACCAATTGAAAGGCTGATCGGAGTGCCGTTTTCGTTGTAGGCGAAAGCTTGCATCACTTTAGGTATTGTCAGTAAGTCAAGAATCACCTCTTCAAGCATTTGCTTGCGGTCCGATGTGATCTCCGGCAAATCGAGATCAAATAAGACCAGATCTCGATCCAGCAATTTAAAGGCGATATCATCCGTTAGCTTATTTAGCTCGGCTTTAAGAAGGTTGTGATTCGATTGGATTACTTGTTTCCGGAACTGATTCCTTGAATGAAATAGCAAAATGCAGCTCAAAAGAAATAGAACTCCTAAAGATAGAAAAAAGCCCAACCATTCCTTTCGAAGATTCATCGTGAATTAAATTTCCCAAGCTACTCCGATAGACCAAAAGTTCGAGGAGTATTCATAGTCTCTAGCGTTGGAAAAATCTTCTTCCCGGGACCATCGAAAATAGCCATCAATATTTTCCGAGATATTACGGGTAACTGAAACCCCACTGGTTAGACTGTCTCTTTTAAAAATTTCACCGGCATCGGTAAGCCTGCGGTCGTATTTGGTTTGTGCTGCACCCAGGGCTAATTCGATTTCATAAGTCGAAACTTTGAATTCCTGCCGGATGGAAAGGCTAAGTTTTTCGTAATCATAATAGCCTCCTCCATCATCCTGTAAGTTTGTCCATAATAGCTTTGCTTTAGAATTTCTTAGTGATTTCTGCTCGAGATCTTTTTCAAAGGTGAGGGCAATGTTTACTTTTTCAGTTTTAAGGATTCCTTCCATGTTGTTGCCGTTCCAATCCCGCTTGGATCGCTCCTGATACTTTTTTTCAATATATTCGCTTTGAAATTTCCAATTTAAAATATCAGGAGATCCCTTAAGTATTAGCGATATCCCTACATCCTCATTGTCATCTGTAATCGATTTAAAATCTTCATTAGCTAATAATATTTCCATGGTTACAGTTATGTTGTTTGAAATATTATGGGAAAGGTACGGGATAATTTCAGATTTATCGGATGTTACGCTAAGAGAGTAGGGAAGGCCTAGTTCAGAGAAATCAAATGCTTGGTTGTAATAGGTATACCTGATGCGAAAACCATAAGTATGACTTGATCCACTTGGCGTATAGGCGTGTTCGAATTGTCCAAGATAAATAGAGTTTGTATTATGCTCGGGCAATTCTTCATAAATTTTACCCTCTCCATACAAATATAAATAGGTAAAAAATTCAGGTCTGCTTTCGATGAGATAAAAGCCTTCCAATGAATTTTCCCAAAAGGTAGCTTCCTCCTGAACGAAAGGTCCGTATAAAGGGTTATCAGAAAAGCCGACGCCCGTCTCAAATGTGTAGGACGGAGTCCATTTAATTTTCTTTTTGTTAGGAGGTTCCGCAGGGGTATCCCTGAACAACATTTCATAAAGTTCCTCATCCGAATAGAGGTTACTTTCATCCTCTGCCTTAAGGTTAATTTGGGCAGAAAACAGCAAGAGAGCCAGGGTTGTTAAAAATGTTTTTTGATATCTTACTAAAGCAGAAAAGCGGGATGGTCTTGGACCACCCCGCTTGATATTTTGGACAGGCAAACTGTAGGGCAAAAAATTAGAGATCAGAGGTGCGAGTCGCTTCGGTCTCAACTAAAGATCGAATTTCTTCTTTCACCTCTTTGGCTTGGGTTTTAATTTCTTCGTGCTTTGCTTTGTTCGCTTCCTTGAAGGCAGTAATTAAGACTTCACGCTCTTCCTTGGATGCCTCTTTGAGATTCTGATGGAGCTCTTTCTGAGCCTCATGCATTTCTTTTCGTTTAGCATGTAGAGCTTCCACTTTTGCTTTTAAATCCTCGGTTAGTTCAGGCCTTTCTGGTTTTTCTGGCCGATTGGCTTCTATGTTTTCACGGATTGCGGTGTGTGCCTCTTTAATCTCTTCAAACCTGTCTTTGTTACTTTCTTTAAATGATTCGACGGTTGCCTTGATTTCTTCGCGAGTGGCATCCTTACCCAGTTCATTCACTTTTACTTTGATCTCTGTATGCAACGCTTTCTCCAGATCTTTGACCGCATCGATTTGAGCTTTCACTTCATCTGATATTTCTGGTTTCTGTGGGCGTTGTGGTCTCTTACGCTCACCATTGTCAGCCATATCTTTGCGAAGTGCATCGAGCTTTTTACGAGCTTCCTCTTTGGTGATTTTACCCTCTCTAACTGCTTGCAAAGTTTCTTTTTCAATCAAACGAGGGTCTTTGTTAATTTCGATTCCTTCTCCTAACTCACCCTTTTTTTCTTTGAACTCACGAATCATTTCTTCGTGCTTTTGCTTGGCTTCCTCATGAGTAATTTCACCTGCCTCAACTGCTTTTCTTATTGCCTCTGCGGTTTCCTTTAGTTCAAGGGGGAGCGGGGGGCGTTGGGGCTTCTGCGCGAATAAAACAGCGGACAAAAGTAAGCTTAGTGTAGTGGATAATATGGTAGTTTTCATAGGATCTGGGTCGTTGATTAATTGGTAATATTCATCTAATTGTTTGCAGGGTGTATGCCAGTTTGGACGAATCTCTAAAGTTACTGTTAATCAAGGGGATGTTAAATTTCTGGAATTCTTGGTATAACTTAAAATCAATTATTTGGTGAATATTACCCAATTTGAACTGTGGTATGTGGTGAATAATACCCATTCTCTAAAAGTTTTTTTTCTTTAATCGGTAACGGATGTAATCCCGTGGAACGCCAAGTATTCTTGCCGCTTCCGAAATATTTCCATTTGTCTGGGCTATCGCCATTTGAATAAGGCGAACCATTTCTTTTTCCAAATCGAAACCACTCTCTGGAAAAGAAAAGTTTTCATTCAACCAATCATCAGGATTTGAAATTGAATGTATGGGATGATTGGTTCTTATCTCAAGAGCGTTCCCTGGTTCTGTTAAAATCAGGCCTCTCTCAAGTTCATGAATCAATTCACGTATGTTTCCTGTCCATGGATTGGCGACGAGAAAATTTTTAGACTTAGAACTAATTTTCGGAATTATTACATTATATTTACTAGCGAGAGAAAGAATCAGGTGCTCTGATAGTCCAGGAATATCCTTACCCCGGGTAGTTAGAGGAGGAATTTGGATTCGTAAAAGATCAAGGCGGTGAAAGAGATCTTCCCTGAAAGAGCCCTCAGTAATCATTTTTCGTAGATCCTGGTTCGCGGCCCCAATGATACGAACATCTACTTTGATTTCTTTGGTGCCTCCCACCCGTCTTATGATTTTGTTCTCAAGAGCGAGGAGCAGTTTTGCCTGCGCTTCGAGTGAAAGGCTGGCAATTTCATCGAGGAAAAGTGTTCCGTGATCGGCGGCTTCGAAAAGTCCTATCCGGGCATTCTTGGCGTCGGTGAAGGCCCCTTTTTCGTGCCCGAATAGTTCTGACTCAACCAGGTTATCAGGGATTGCGGAACAATTAATAGCCACAAAAGGAGCATCCTGCCTTGGACCATTATCATGAATCCATCTTGCATAAGTTGATTTTCCTGAACCGGTGGGGCCATCGATTAATATGGGAGGGAGATCGTTGGTAAGTCGCTGGTCGACTTCCGTGACTTTGCTAAGTTGTTCAAGATCATCCGCGAAAGATCCTTCAAAGTAAAGATTGGCCGTTTTTTTTCTTCGTTTTTCCAGGCTGTGCTGTACGAGCCTTTGATTCTTTCTTTGCTTCTCTGATTTTAGAAATAACAGGGGGATTTCTTCGACATCAAAAGGTTTGCTTAGGTAATCTGTAGCCCCCAGGCGCATGGCTTCAACCGCTGACTTAATCCCTCCTTCTGCTGTCATTAAAATAACGATAGTATTGGATGGAATGGCTTGAACTCTCAATAATTCAATACTTTCTCCGTCGGGTAAATTTAAATCCATCAAGGCAAAATCAAAGCTGAGTGATTTTAGGACCTCTTTTGCTTCTTCCATGCAGGTGCATGAGGTAACTTCTGCTTCCGCCCTCTCCAATTGCGCCACCAGTCTTTTCGAGAGAAAATTGTCATCTTCTAGCAAAAGGATTTCTTTGCCTTTAAGAGGAGAGTGCTTGGATACTGAGAATGAATTGTTCAACTTCTTTTAAGGAGGAGTCCTCGGTTAAAAGAAAAGACTTTGCAAATCATTTTTTTCAATCATGTTTGAAGATTCAGAAAGTTCGGACTAGTGTGATTCTTATGTTTTTGGGGAAGTTTTGTGGCTTTGGTCACAAGTAATTCTATTATCATGATTTGATTGCTTTTCTTTTGTAAGTTTTAAGCAAAGTGTTCCATTGTTCCCATGTATAAAAGGTTTCATCATTCATTCTACTAAATCAGATGAAAAGCGGGGTGGCTCCCTAAACCACCCCGCTCGGTAATTTGCATGAATAATTACCTGTCACAAAAAGATTAGAGATCAGAAGTACGTGTTGCTTCCGTTTCGACCAAGCTTCGGATCTCTTCTTTCACCTCTTGGGCTTGGGTTTTAATTTCTTGATGTTTCGCTTTATTTTCTTCCCTGTAAGCAATGATCATTTCCTTTCGATCCTCTTTGGATGCTTCCTTGAGATTCTCGCGGAGTACTTTGTTTGCATCACGCATTTTGTCACGCTTAGTCTGTAATGCATTTACTTTTGCTTTTAACTCGTCGTTAAGTTCAGGTCTTACAGGTTTTTCAGGACGATTCGCTTCCAGCTCTTCTCGTATGGAGGCTTGATCTTGTCTAAGTTCTTCAATCCTATCCTGGTTATTTTCTTTGAATGATTCGACAGTAGCCTTAATGACTTCGCGATTTGCATCCTTACCCAATTCATTCACTTTCTCATTTATCTCTGCTTGCAAAGCTTTCTGTAAATCTTTTACCGCATCTTTTTGAGCTTGAAGTTCATCAGAGATTTCTGGTTTCTGAACCCGCCTTGGGCGATTGACACCTCTTCTGTCTAATCCCCTTTTGATTAGTCCAATTTTTACTACTGCTTGTTTTTTTGTGGTTTCTCTTTCAGCCAATCTTTCGGCTAAACGAGGTCGCTCAATCTCTTGTGAGAAGGAGACACCGGATAAAAGTACGCTCAGTGCAATCGTTGTTATTGTAATTTTCATATAATGTTGGTTGTTGATTAGTAATAATGTTCGGACGCCTTTTTGCAGTTGGGATGCCAAATATAATTATATCTCATAAGATGCTGAGGATCAGTGCCCTACTTGATTCTTTAAGTTCGGGGTAATGATCTCACGATGATCTTTCGGTAAAAATTTCCCAATATGAACATTTCAAAGTGGGGAATAATACATACTGGTGCAGGTCGGGGTACCAACTGTGCCGCTTGCCAATGATGGAGCCAGTTTTTTTAAAAAGCGTCCACTTACAGTAAGTGGATTTCTGTTCCCTCATGTAAGTAATTGGGTAATGAGAATGATTCCATCTTCGATTTCTTGGAACGGGGCCTCGGATTAAAGAAAAGACTTTGCAAATCATTTTTTTCATCCATGTTTGAGGTATGGGTAAGTGGGGATTTGTGGGATTATTGTTTTTATTGTGGAGCTTGCTGGCGGCAGCCAAACTCACTGATTTGGCGGACCCACCCGATTGGAGTCGGTTAGATAGTTTCCAAAAATCAATCAGCAAACAGGAATTTTTAAGGCAGTTGAACGAAGTGTACTGTCCACGGAAATCTTGGTGGTCTCCTTGGATCGAAATTGAAGAAAATCGAGCTCGAATTCGTAAAAAAGCGGGTTCGGATGATTGGTATGATTTACAATTTTTAGAATCTAACGAGAGCAGTAATTTCTCCAATTCCCGCTTTCAAATTTCAGGGTCCAAAATACTTATCGATCCTGGACATATTGGGGGCGAGTTTTCTGAAATGGAAGGAAGGCACTTTGTCCTCGGGGATGATGAGCCAGTAAAAGAAGGAGATTTAGCTTTGTCAGTTGCGTTAAAACTAAAGTCTGAGCTCCAGAAAAAAGGAGCGATCGTATCTCTTTCGAGGGAACAAAATCAACCGGTTACTCAAAAGTGTCCCCAAGATTTTAAAGAACTTGCTGAGACTTGGTTCAGTCGAATGGAATGGCTTCAAAAACTGCCTGAGGAAGAAAGAAGTAAAAGAATTCAAAAAAGACAGGAACTTTATTTTTACAGGGTGAGTGAGATTATGGCTCGCAGTGAGATAATAAGAAAAAGCCAACCGGATCTAGTCCTTTGCATTCATCTAAATGCCGCACCATGGCCCGACCCGGATAATAAGTCCTTGGTTACTCGTAATGATTATCATGTTCTGGTGAATGGTTGCTACATGGGGGGAGAAGTAGCTTATGATAACCAGCGTTTTGAAATGATCTGGCGTCTTGTTAATCGTTGGGCAGACAAAGAGAGGTTGATCGCTGAGCCTATGTCCCAAGCCTTTTCCAAAGAAACTGGATTACCTGCCTTTGCCTACAAGGGACCCAATGCCTTGAAAATTGGAGAAGTTGAGGGAGTTTGGGCAAGAAATTTGTTGGCAAACCGAATTTATGAGGCACCGGTTGTTTTTCTTGAGCCTTATATTGCCAACTCAGGGGAGGTCTATCAACGAATCCAAGGAGTCAATTCCGATTATCATGACACCAATGAGGGTCAAAGCGGAAAAAGCATCGTACAGGAGTATGTCGATGCAGTCCTGCTCGGCCTTGAACAGGCAGACAGTCAAAAATGAAATTTTTGCTTACTTGGTCAGGCTTGCTGTCACCATTTTCTTGGTGGCTGCAATGTTTGCTTCAACTGCGCTCTTAGGTCCGGTGATTTTGATAAATACGGCACCTCCTTCACCCTCAATAATCGCGGCCAGTAATCCGTAACCAGGATTTGGAGTCTTGGGGCCGAAAGGTCGGCCACTTAGAAACGTGCCGTGGGCTTGGGCGTAGGTAACACGAATCTTATTAATTGTTTCTGTGTTCACTTTTTTATCCTGTGGATCTTCAAACTGTTTCATCCATCTATCCACATTGGCCTGTATACCCCCCGTATTTCCTGAACCAAAATAATAGAAGACCACCTCAGCCGTTTTTCCGGAAGGGCTACTGGCACTGAACTGAGCTTTTCGCATATTGTTGGATGGCTCGGAATATTCCCAGTTTTTTGGGGATTCAAAATTGATACCTGCTACTGTGATTTTTTCAGCAAAGGTAAAAGAAGTAAGGAAACAAAAAGTAAAGATCAGCTTGGAGGATATGAATTTCATAGTTGTTGAATTTGTATTTCTTGGTTTCAGAGTCAATGGATAATAAATGAAATTTATGATTTTGCGGGAATATGAATGAGGCTGCCGTAAGTTCTAAAAAAAATTCCCCTGGGAGAAAACGCGGGAGTATTATGCACGATATCATTTAACGCCGATTGACCGAGCAGATCGAGCCCTTTGCGGTTTGCTTTTACGGTGATTACTTTCCCATCCCTAGAGACCAAAAAGATAGTGTTTCCGCAACATACCGGGGAAGCAAAGAAATTGCCATCCACTCTTTCTCTCCAAAGGGTTTCACCAGTTTTTAAATCAATCGCACAGGCAATCCCTCCATCCGAAATTGAAAATACAAAGTCTTCAATTACCAGGCTCGTTGGTACATAAGGAGCATTGCGAGTTATCGTATGTTTGATCTCTGCTTTTCCTGGTAGGGAAGATGGTGGCTTGATAATCAGAAAGCGACTACCCCGACCACCTGAGCCACAGGATGCAAAAAAATATCCGCCGGCGAAGTAGGGGGAGGAGACACTTCGTTTATCAAGACTGCCCGGGCCTGTTTCCCATGAAATTTGGCCACTTTCAATATCCACGGCGTAGCATCCATGAGATTGTGAAGTGGAGACGACAAGGGCTTTTCCTTGATTTGTTTGATAAATGGTTGGTGTTGATGCGGACGGCTTGGATCCGGTTCGGTCGACTTTCCAAATTGTTTCTCCAGTTTTCCGGTTTAGTGAGTACAGGGCAGAATCCGACTCGTGGTCATGGGTGACGAAAACATGTGCTCCATAAACGATTGGTGAGAACCCGTTGCCATGTTCTGTTTCGTAAGCGCCAAAGTCACGTTTCCAAATCATTTTGCCATGGTGATCCAGGCAAAGAAGAAAATTTGATTTCTTGGTTGTCCAGGAAACAAAAATAAAATCCTGATCAACGGCAGGAGTGGATGAAGCATAACTGTTAAACTTGTGATGAGGGTATGGGACCGAACTAAACTCTTCTTGCCAAAGAATTTTACCAGTCTCTGCTTCTATGCAGAGGACAAATTGGGTCGAATCGCTCGGTGATGCACAAGTGGTGAAAATTTTCTCTCCCCAGATGACTGGAGAAGAATGTCCAATTCCAGGTAATTTAATTTTCCATGCTTCATCGGTATTTTTCCATGCAAATGGAAGCGATATATCAGGGAATTGACCATTTCCGTTAAAGCCACGAAACCGGTTCCAATTCTGTGCTTCTAGGAAGTGACAGAATGTGGCAAAAGTGAAAAGAAAGAGACTTTTCACTTTGGCTTTCGGAAAATCATAAAGTGTTGCTGGGGTAGCATAGTAAGTGTTTTCTCCCACTTAAATCCGGCCGCTTTCATTTCAAGCTTCGCCTGTTTTTCTGACATTTTATGAAGGAGTTTAATGGGTACGCTCGGATCTTCCATTCGGTATTCAATCAGGATCAGTTTTCCGCCAGGCTTGAGAGAATTGAGGATCGATGTGGCCATTTCAAAAGGGTGAGAAAATTCATGGTAGGCATCAACAATCAAGGCGGCATCAATACTGTTCATGGGTAATTTGGTTTGGGTAATGGTACTTTGTACTGGCTCAACATTAGTGATCTTCTGCTGTGCCATTTTCGCTCGAACCATGCCTACCATTTGTGGAGAAATATCGACCGCAAATACTTTTCCTTGTGGGACGAGTTTGGCCATACGAAAACTGAAATAGCCTGAACCTGCACCAATATCGGCAATTTTATCCGTTGGTTTAAGGTCTAAGCCCTTAATCAAAAGATCAGTTCTCTCTTCTTGTTCACGCTTGGGCCGTTCCAGCCAAGATGCACCTAGATGTCCCATCACCTTTGAGATTTCACGCTCCATATAAAATTTTCCAATGCCATCTCGGGAGGCTGTACCTAGTGTGTAGGTGTTATTTTTTTCATTTCCACATAAGATGGAAGAATAATTCACAACAAAGGCAGTGAGTACACAAAGGAGTTGTGTTATGAATAGAGCAATTTTCATAAACTATTTCTTTTACGAAAAAGAGAGTGTGGCAAATCAATATTGATCCATAAGATAGGAAGATATAGTAAGGTAAATACAAATATGAAAGTGATAAGAGCCAAAAGTGCAGGGTTTTGTTGGGGAGTAGAACGGGCAATTCAAGTTGCACGTGAGGAGTCTCAGGGTGGGCGCCGAACTGTATACACTGATGGTCCACTTATTCATAACCGTCAGATGATGGATGCACTTGGGAAAGATGACATTCAAGAAGTCGGTGATTACAAAAGTGAGGAAAAGATTGAAATCAACGATGAGAGTGAAAAGGAATCTGTTGTTGTGGTTCGTGCCCATGGGATTTCTCCTCAAAGAAGGGATTATTTAAAAGGCCTAGGACTACCTTTTCGCGATGGAACTTGCCCAGATGTCGGCATTATTGCCGGAAAAGTGAAGTCACATGCTGAAAAAGGCTTTTCGATCGTTATTTTTGGAGATCCAAAACATCCTGAAGTTATTGGATTGATGGGATATGCTAATGACAAAGCCCATGTGATAGCAAATGAAAGCGATATTTCTAAGCTTCCTAGTTTAGGAGAAAAGGTAGCGATGGTATCTCAGTCAACCATGTTTACAAATGAATTTAAACATTTGAGCAATTTACTATCAGCTAAATATCCTGGGTTGCTAATTTTTGATACTATCTGTGGAGCAACTAAGGAAAGACAATCTGATCTTGTCGATCTGGTCAAAGAGGGGGCCGATGCAATCGTGGTCATTGGTGGAAAACATTCAGCGAATACTCGCAAACTTGCCAAACTGGCTGCATCTTATGAGCGCCCTACTTTTCACATCGAAACAGCAGAAGACATCGAAGGAGCGGATTTTGATAATTATGATACTGTCGGTGTAACTGCCGGTGCCTCTACCCCTGAATTTATTATTCGTAAAGTCTGTGAACGACTGGAATCTTTTTAATTAATATGGAAAAATTTGAAACACCCAATGTTTTAGCGGACCGGTACGCCTCATCATCGATGGTATCCCTTTGGTCGCCGACTGGAAAAGTAATCATGGAGCGAGAGTTCTGGATAGCGGTAATGAAGGCCCAGAAAGAACTCGGGATTAAAATCGAAAAGAAAGCAATCGATCAGTCCGAGAAGATTAAAAGTTTGGTGAATCTTGAATCAATCCGCGAAAGGGAAATTGTAACCAAGCATGATGTGAAAGCCCGCTTGGAAGAATTTGCTGACTTATCAGGACATCAGCATGCACATAAAGGTATGACAAGTCGCGACCTGACCGAGAATGTTGAGCAATTGCAAACTCATCGTGCATTGAGCTTGGTTCTGGAAAAATCGGTTGCCTGCCTCATTGCCCTTGGTCAAAAAGCCAACAGTTTTAAGGAGNTGGCAGTTACAGCTCGTTCACATAATGTGCCGGCCCAGTTGACTACTTTAGGAAAACGAATGGCCAATTGGGGAGAGGAACTCGAGTATGCAATCGAAAGTCTCTCCCGTCTCTGTGCAACCTACCCGTACAGGGGCCTTAAAGGTGCGGTCGGCACCAGGCTTGACCAGATTACATTGCTTGGTAGTACAAAAAAAGCTGAACAGCTAGATCAAAAGGTTATGCACCATCTCGGAGCAACCGCCAATTGGGAAAATGTTGGTCAGGTTTATCCGCGCAGTCTGGACTTTGGAGTGGTTTCATTGCTTGTCCGGCTAGGTTCAGCTCCTGCAAGTTTTGCCAAAACTGTTCGAATCATGGCTGGGCATGAACTACTTGGGGAGGGTTTTGCAAAAGGGCAGACAGGCTCCTCAGCGATGCCACACAAGATGAACAGTCGAAGTTGTGAAAGAATTAATGGATTTCACGCGATTTTAAACGGTCATTTAACCATGGCCTCCCAACTTTCGGGCGATCAGTGGAATGAGGGAGATGTATCCTGTTCTGTGGTGAGAAGGGTGATGTTACCCGATGCCTTTTTTGCCATAGATGGTATGCTTGACACCTTTCTGACCATACTAAATCAAATGGAAGTTTTCCCTTCCGTCATAGGTACGGAAAGAAAGAAATATCTTCCTTTTTTGCTTACCACTACAGTTATGATGGAAGCAGTGAAGGCTGGGGCGGGGCGAGANGATGCTCACGCAGCTATCAAGGAACATGCGTTGGCAACAGTAAGAGATCTGCGCAAAGGTAAAATCTCCGAAAATGATCTTGTGCAAAGACTTTCCAAAGACAAAAGGATTGGTTTAAAGATTACCGCACTCCGCAGTATCATAAAAGAAGGGGAGGCTTCGGTTGGAGCGGCACATCATCAAGTCGAACATTTCATAAAAAGAGTAAAAACCTGGTCATCCCGCTACCCAGAAGCTCGAAAATACAAGCCTTCCGNTATCCTCTAAGTTTGATCGGAGCCTGTTTATGGTTTTCATAAGCAGCTATTTTTGCGATTGCCAATTTTGCATTTAAGTTATGCACTCTTCNTTCGTTCATTTTTACATCATTACATCATCATGGCAGAGGAATTAATAGGAAATTGTTTGGTCGCCCAATCGGGTGGTCCAACTGCGGTAATTAACGCAAGTGTAGCTGGTGTAGTATCAGAGGCACTGAATCATCCTTGTATCGAAGAGGTATATGGTGGAATGAATGGTGTGCTCGGTATCCTTAAGGAAGAGATCATAGATTTAGCCGAAGAGTCCCAGCAGATTATTCGGGGTCTTCGTTACACTCCTGCTTCAGCATTAGGGACCTGTCGCTTTAAATTGAAGCGTGATGAAGAATACGAGCGCGTTTTAGAAGTCTTTGAGGCTCATAATATTCGTTACTTCTTTTATTGCGGCGGTAATGATTCACAGGATACTGCGGACAAAATTTCTAAACTTGCACAAAGCAAAGGTTATCCACTTCGAGTGATCGGAGTGCCGAAGACAATCGACAACGATTTAGTTA
>PATX01000014.1 GCA_002713685.1 Opitutia bacterium
CAGGTAAAGGGTTGTTTTCAGGTAAAAAGCCAATGTGGTTTCTTACTTCGCCATCTTCTTCTGCTAAGTCAACTCCACATACCTTCGCTTCACCAGAGTCTGCTGGGATCAGTCCTGATAAAATCTTTAGGGTTGTACTTTTGCCAGCACCGTTTGGACCAAGAAAACCTACGATTTCTCCTTTTCCGACAGAAAAGCTTATGCCTTTCAGTGCCTGAATTAGTCCATAGCGCTTTTTTAAATTAAGGACTTCAATAATAGGTAAAGGTCTGGAATCTGAACTCATTAATCTTTTTCTTTATAATAAAATTCATAGGCTAAACGAAGCCCGAGTAGTGTTAAATTTTCTTTAAGGATCGAGTTATTGAAATCCAAATTTATTGATGAACCTCCGCATACAGCAAATGTTGGAGTATCACCGTGTTCTTTTTTAAAGTAATCTTTTAAGTTTTCAATTAAAGCATTAATCATGGACTTATAACCTAAAGAAACACCTGCTAGCATTGCGTCTTTAGTATTTTTTCCGTACGGGATATCCACAGATCTCTCATTTGATAATTCAACTTTTGGAAGTAAAGCAGTATTTTCATTCAGGAAATCGAGGAATCCTTGAGGACCAGGAAGTATTATTCCTCCTTCATACCCCCCTTTTTTAGTAACAATATCAAAGGTGGTAGCAGTACCCAAATCAATAACGACAGCAGGCAGGGATAATGTATAGTATGCTGCAATTGCATTAGCAATTCGATCAGATCCAATTTCCTTTTTATTCTGATAGGATATCGGAATTCCTGCACAGAAACTAGGGCTAACCACATGAATTGAACCTTCAAATTTATTGAGTGCCTCTAAAATGTTTTTTTCGGCATTAGGCACTACGGAGCAATAACATAAATCCCCATTTTCTCCTGAAATGAGATCTATAAACTTTTCAGAGTCAGAAATTAAACTTTTCGTTTCAATTTGTTTTAGTTTACAAATTTTATCATCTTCAAAAAATCCAATCTTTGTGGTTGTATTCCCAATGTCCAAACATTGTACTTTTCTCATTTTGTCGTTTTCTACTTAAAGAATTTCGATTTCGCCGCCATGAATTTTTCTAAGTCTACCATTTCTTAGCTTTAAAAGAAGGTTGCCATCCTTATCGATTCCAGAGGCTTTGCCCGAAAAAATTTCTTTCCCGCAATGAACTTTAATTTTCTTTCCACTAAGTTCGTCCACTTCTGCCCATCCGCTAATAAGTTCCTTTTCTAAGCTCTTTGACTTACAATCCTTGTAACCGGAAAGGATAACTTTAATGAGCTTTGCGGCTAACTCGTGAATTCGTATTTGCTCACCCTTAATACTCTGCATTGAGATTGAATACTTGGCTATACTTTTTGGAAATTGTCGAGTGTGAGTGTTAACATTTAATCCAATTCCAAAAATGAGTGTTTTTATGCTCTCTGAGTCAATCGAGGCTTCTGTCAACATGCCAGCGAGTTTTTTACCTTCATAATAAATATCGTTTGGCCATTTAACTCTTATATTTTCAGTTCCCATGAAAAGTCTTAGGAATCTACAAATATTAAGACCCTGCCAAAGGGTGAAATTTCTTAAGTGTATTGCTTGAATATTGGGTCTGAAACCAAGGGATAGATATATGTTTCCTCCCTTTGGACTATGCCATACACGACCAAGCCTTCCGCGCCCTTTTTTCTGTTCGTTAGATAACACTGCGAAAGGAGATTTCAATCCATTTGCTAATAATCGCTCTACCTCACTATTTGTGCTGTCCACTTCATCATGGGTAAAGATATCGCAGAATTTTTTATTATCTTTCATCCATGCATTAAGAAGAGGTAAATTTAATGCATTGGGTTCACCTGCAAGCCGGTATCCTAGGTTTTGGGAGGCTTCAATTGTGAGACCAGCTTTTCTTAATTTATCGATCCTAGACCAAACACCCACTCTGGACATTTTGAGTTTTTGTGCCAACACGCTTCCCGAGACATAGTATGGCGAAGCATTAAGAAGCATTCTTAGTACATAACTGCTTGGATCTTTATCAGACTTGGATTTTGAAACTATTTTTTGAGCTCCAATTTTTTTTCTCTTACCTGTAGGATATCTAGACATTTTTTTACTCCCAATCCAAACCAATGTCTACCCATCTGCTCGAATGAATGGGTGACCCTGTTGAAATGAAATGCGGTTGTGCTTTGGCGTAATCTAGGATGCTTGACTCAGTAATACCTCCACTTGCCTCAATAACTACTCTATTCATGTTTTTCATCATTGCTTGTTTAATCAAAGTAGGAGAAAAATTATCGAGTAGCACCGCATCGACGCCTGAACTGATTGCTGGTTCAAGTTGTTCGATTTCATCAATTTCAACTTCGATTACATAATTAGAATTATTTTTCCTAACCACGGATCGAAGGAAGTTTTCCAACTCACTCCCATGAGTTGCCTGTACTGCAGCAAGATGATTGTCTTTGATTAAAATCCTGTCAAAGAGGCCGATTCGGTGGTTGAAGCTTCCACCGCAGGCAGATGCGTATTTCTCGAGTAATCGTAAACCTGGAGTGGTTTTACGAGTATCGAGCAAACCAACTCCATGTTTTTCAATCTTTTTTTTAAATTGTAAAACTGCAGTGGAAATACCTGATAGTCTTTGAAGGTAATTTAGAACACTTCTCTCAATAGCCAAAATTTCGATTATTGGTCCAGTTAATATTCCTATGATTTCATCTTTCTGAATAGCATCCCCATCATTGTATTTTATTGTGTAGGTAACCTGTTGAGTTCCGAAAGCTTTAATAATGAAAGGAATTATTAGGGTTCCACATAAAATCATTGGTTCCCTGGCAGTTAGATAGGCAGACCCATTATTAGTTATTTCACAGTATCTTGTAGTGATATCTGATTGCCATTTCGCCCTATCTTTTGAATTTTGCCCTAAATCTTCTTCGACACAGATCTTTAGTTGTTTTTCAATTAGGTTTTTATCCAAGTCATCCCATGAAATTCTTTGCCTGAAAGATTCAAGAGCTGGAGGATTATCTTTCAAAAATTTAAATACTTTTAAGAAAAATCAAGGATTTCAGCCACTGGAGGTAAGTTTTGGATTACCTGACCAGGGTTTGGACCAACACCAATATAAAGTAATTCAGGGAGTCGCATATTTGCCCAATTCTCACCGTAAGCGACCTTGCAGATACTTGTGATCATTTTTCGAACATAATTTTTAGCTTCAACAGGAAGGTCCGTAAAATTTTGACAACAACTTATGTCCTCTTTCCAAACGGGGAGTTCTAGGTAAACTGGAGACAATGATCTTCGTGTTTTTTCACTCCGAGGAACAGTCGTAATCATTTCTCCACTTTCATTTTTATAGGAAATACAGATTTTTAATTTATCACATTCTTCGTTTAGGGCACTTAAGGCATCTAGTTTGTTGATGACTAGCCAATCAAAACCTCCATAACGGAGTGCATTGCCTTTTTCAACTGCATCAAACCATCCCACCATCCTTTGTCTACCAGTTGAAGTTCCGAATTCCATTTCGGCTAATTTTTTACCAAGCTGATTTTTATCCGAATTTATTTTAGTTAGGAAGTGGTGAGTTCCCACTTTAGTATCATATGCTTTGCAGCACCCAATCTGAGAAAGTTCGCTTATAGGAATACCAGCAGACTGAAATATCTCGCTGGAGAATGTGTGGGATGCAGTAACGTTTGGTGTGAAGCCATGCCTTTTATCAAGCCAGTATGCTTGTCCAAATTCGACAACGATTGATCTGTTCTTATCCAGATTGTCTAGGATTTGAGGCCTTATATCAACAATACATTCAGTAAGTTTTTGACCTGCATTCCAATAGGTATCTTCTAAACACTCAAAATTCAGTTCGAAGGGCTTATTGGATGAGAAGACTTTAAAATCAAACTCATCTTGCGGGAAAATTTGACTGTCAATAGATTCTTGATTTGCACGAGTTTCTGCATTGGTAAGGGTTTCAAAAAAACCAAACCAATCTTCCTCCCGCACTTTACAAACATATTGGATGGTATCAAGTGCTCGCTGAACCCTTTGTTTGAGGTCGGTTGCAAAAAATTTACGATCTTCGCAAAAAGTTTGATAAAATATCTGCCATTGTCCGGTTTCATCACAGTAGGCGGGGCTTATTCCTCTTCCAGTTGATCCCCGACTATCTTTTTGTAGCTGATTTACGCGATAATTTTCCCACGCTAGATCCAATAATCTGTGAGCTAAATCACTGACTTGGCATTTTTCATCAATTTTAAGCCTTGAAAGGACCGCTAGTCCTCTTTCCTCGAGAGGTAACGCTTCCCACAAAAACTTTCTTGGGTCAGCTACAACTCCTGCTCCAACAATTAAGTCTTCTACCAGTGGATTTCCCACTCCTGAGGGAAGTAGGTTTAGTTTAAGACCTGCTGCCGTGTGACCGGCATTAGCTCCACCGTTCACTTTCATCACTGCACTTGCAGGTTGATTGGTCGTATTTTCTATATCATTAAGAATTTCATGAACGACTCTGCCTTTACCTTCATCGCCCATGCTGATTCCAAGAACGGACACAAGGGAGTGGAACTTTGATTTACTAGAATTGTTCATTAAATCTAAGATTCAGGAGCGTGAATGCTCACTGTTTTTAATTTCTATGACATCGTGTGTGGAGGATTCTTTTTGCCCTGCGGGTGTAACCCTCACATATCTAGCATTTGCTTTAAGTTCAGAAAGGTTTTTTGCACCTAAGTATCCCATTCCGGATCTTATTCCACCCGCAAGAAGGTTAATCGTCTTTACAACTGCTCCAGCCACTTCTTTAAGAGCCTCTATTCCTTCAGCCGTACTTTTTGCTCCAATATCTTTGCTTGAATGACCGTAGCGGGCTGCAGAACCTTCTCTCATCGCTTCCAAGCTACCCATACCCCGGTATTGCTTATAGTATTTTCCTTCAATCTCAATAATCCTGCCTGGTGCTTCTCTACACCCTGCAAGGAGGCTTCCGCAGATAACGCCATCTGCTTGGGTTAAAGCTTTTACAATATCTCCAGACTTGGAAAGTCCTCCATCCGCTAAAATGGAGACACCTTTGGCTTTTGCTTGTACAGATGCGGCGTAAAGAGCACTCATCTGCGGGATTCCGACTCCTGCAACGATTCTTGTAGTGCATATAGAACCAGGACCTTGTCCAACTTTGATTATTTCTGCTCCTGAATCTGCAAGAAAATCTACTCCTTCGCCAGATGTCACATTGCCTGCCATAATAGAAAGATCTTTAAATTCCTGTCTCAATGTTCTGATTGCTTCCCCAACACTTGTGGTGTGACCATGTGCCGTGGATACTGCGATCAAATTTAAGCCTTTATCGACCATCTCTCCTACATGCCTAACTAGGTCATCTTTATCGATTTCTCCATTATCCAGTCGTGGAATTGAAATAGCAGCTCCACATAAAAGTCTAAAATTTTCGTCTCTCGCAGGCTTTAGATGATTTCCTGCTTCCCCCATGATACGCTCAATATCACTAAGTGTATATAAACCGCATAATCTATCATCCTCATCAACGACCAATAGTTTATGAATACCCATGTGATCACTAAAGAAACGATCTGCAGTTGCTATCGGGTCTGCTCCAATATCTGACTGTTTCACCGTGTATACTTCGTTACGGGCAAGCATCCCTTCAGTGACTTTACGATTTCGGTAGCGATGTTTTACGACTCGGCCGGGTAGAAGTCCAAGTAGCTTACCATCTTCCTTAACAATCGGAAAAGTTCTAAACTGGAAGTCTTTGCTTTCAATAAGATCGAGCACATCTCCAACCAACTTGTCTGCAGTAATAGTTATCGGATCTTGGATTAAACCATGAACATGATACTTAACTCTCGCCACTTCCTTCAGTTGCTGCCGTTGGCTCATATTGTAATGAATCAAGCCCATACCACCGCAAAGGGCCATGGCGATAGCCATTTCTGACTCAGTGACAGTATCCATGTCAGAGGAAAGAATGGGAACATTCAGGGATACCTGTTCCGTAAGCTTGGTTTCCAGGTTGGCTTCACTCGGCAACACATCTGAATACCTCGTCGCCAAAGATATGTCGTCGAAAGTTAAACCAGTCGGTTTTGTCTGTTCAAAAAACTGTTCAGCTGGGAGAAAAATTTCCTTATCCATGCTTGGGTAATTTATCATTAATGGACATACTATTTTTATGCCTCAATTAACCTCCGTTCTCAAGTATAATTGATGAATACCTTAAGGGAGTTCAAGTTCATCTCTCAAAAATTTGATAGGCCACATATATCGTCGAATTTTTCGTGGGAAATAAGGGAGTCTATTGTCTTGAGAGAACTCAATGATAATGGAGAGTTTGTTTATGGAGAAATAGCCCCAGTTCCGGGCTTTCCATTCCAACCTCAAATATCCGATGTACTTGTTGAGGCTGAAAAATGGGCAGCGTATCAAAAACTTTTAAGTTCTAGTCTCTTGGCACCTGCACTAAGTTGTATGAAATCTGATATATGGAAAATAAATATTCATACCCCCGAAAAAAAAATCACAAAGTCTATTCTTGTTCCCTTCGATAATGTAAAATGTTGTAAACCCTCTTTGAAGATAAAGATAGGACTTTTGCCAGTTGTTGAAGAAATCGAAAAAACTAAAGCATGGCTTCAGCGTCTTGATATATCAAGCAAGGTAAGACTTGATGCAAATGGTGCATTGAGCATGGATGAACTTAAGCTCTGGAATGATCAGTTTTCGACCGAAAAGCGAATTGAGTATTTGGAGCAACCGGTAAGCGATGAATTTCGAGATGTATTATTTGATTTTTCCAATCAATCAAATCTCCCGCTTGCCATAGACGAAACAATTGTTGCAATGGGAAGTCCCTATACTGCAAAAGATAATGGATGGAATGGTTTTTATGTTATAAAACCTACTCTCTTGCCTGACTGGAATTTAACATTGAAATTTGCCAAGGAAAACCCTGCCAAAACAGTTTTTTCGACCGTTTATGAATCTCCTTTTGGTTACGAGGCATTAGTTAGAGCTAGCGTATTTTCTGAATTAGAAGCAGGCATAAATCGTGAAAATTTAAAGTCCCAAACCAAAGAATTTCCCAGTCATCATGTCGAGATGCTCGAATCTCCTTCAGCAACTACTCGGGAGCTTAATGAATTGTGGGCGAAATTTGATTGATATGAAATTGCCTGATCAAGAATTTTGGGGAAAATCAGCAAACTCATCTGATCTCGATTCACTTCATTATGCTCAAAATGTATTTAGCATACTGGAAGAGGGTTCTTCGGTGCAAATGAAAGCCCAAGTGCCCCTACCGACTTCTTTGCCAGAAAACTTTCCCTCATTGCTTTTTTCGACTAGCGGGACAAGTGGAAGTCCTAAGCAGTGTTTGCATACTTTGGCAGGTCTGGAAAAGGCATTTAATCGGTTGAAGACATTTCTGAATGTTCAACGCCCCATAGATACACTTAATTGCCTGCCGATTCATCATGTAGGGGGTTGGATGCAGGTGATGAGGGCATGGTTCTCGGGAGGGAGCGTACTTTTTGCAGATTACAAAGATTTAGCTCATCCTGGTAATACCGATCTTTGTGCTGGTCGGTACTTATCTCTTGTCCCAACCCAATTGTATGAATTATTAAAGTCTCGAGACGGGATTACTAATTTACATAGATGCAAGGGTATTTTCGTTGGAGGAGCTCATTTAAGTTCAGAACTCGCTCAAAAAGCCAGAGACGCTAAGTTACCAATTTATATTTGTTACGGTATGACGGAAACAGCTGGTATGGTTACTATCCTAGAAAGGAAAGATTTTACTAAAGGAGTAACAGGGGTAGGGCAGCCCATGCAAGGTGTCTCAATTAGGTTAGATGAAGATAATCGTATATGTCTGAAGTGCCCCGGTTTAGGATTTAGTGCGAAAAATTCTAGTTCTGCAAACCAAGATTGGTTTGTGACTTCAGATGTAGGTAATGAAGATAATGGATATTGGGAAGTTATCCATCGAATGGATCGTGTCATTAACACGGGTGGAGAGAAAGTGATTCCGGATTCAGTAGAGAAAAAGATTTTAGAATTTCCTTCTGTCAAATCTTGTCTAGTATCATCTTTCAATGATAAAAAATGGGGGCAACGGGTCGTTGCTTACATTACTCCCGATTCAGTGGATAAAAAGAAACTTCAGGAGTTTCTGGAAAGTAGCTTGAGAAGCTACGAAATCCCGAAAGAGATTTTTACTGCTGAAAATCTTGAAATAACAGAAGGGGCAGGGTGGAAGAGATAATTATAAATCAGACAGCTTCCACTATCTCGTCTGCCAACCCATACTCGATTGCTTCTTCAGCGTTTAGGTAGAAATCCCGATCAGTATCCTGTTGGATCTTGTCTAGGGGTTGACCCGAAGTCTTGGCAAGAATACCGTTTAATTCTTCGCGAAGTTTTTCCATTTCTTGGGCCTGGATATTGATGTCTACCGCAGCCGCAACCATTCTTCCAGTAATCAGTGGTTGGTGAATCAATACCCTTGAATGTGGGTAGAGCAATCTTCTTCCTTTAGTGGCACCACAAAGAAGAATAGAACCCATACTTGCTGCCATGCCTGTAACCACAACTGCAATTGGAGATGTAATTAGTTGCATGGTGTCAAAAATAGCCATTCCTGCAGTTATGGAACCGCCAGGAGAGTTGATGTAGAATGTAATTTCTTCACCTGGAGCTTCAGATTCGAGGAAAAGTAGTTTTTCGGTCAAATCTCTTGCCGAACGATCACTAACTTCCCCCCAAAGGAAAATTTTTCTTTGTTCAAGGAACTTGTTTTGGATTTGTTCGGTTACCGAACTTGGCTTCTTCTCTTTTTCTTCGCTCATTAATTTATATCTATCAAGTTTTTTCTAAGAGTCGAGCATCTGAATTCTTCTTTCATGTCTTCCTCCTTCAAATTTGGAACCGAGCCATGTATCAATTATCTTAATGGCTAAATCTTTAGAAATTTGTCTCTCTCCAATTGCAATGACATTTGCGTTGTTATGTTCCTTGGCCAATTTAGCAGTTTCCTCCGACCAACACAATGCACAGCGAACTCCTTTTACTTTATTAGCTGCCATGGCTTCGCCATTGCCACTGCCACCTAGTACTATGCCATAATCGACAAGTGAATTCGCCACTGCTTCGGCTGCCGGCGTTATAAATTTAGGATAGTCAACGGATTCTTCATTAAATGTTCCAAAGTCTTTAGTTTGGTGACCAAGATTGTGTAGATGATCTTTAATTGCTTCCTTATAAAGATAACCCGCATGATCTGTTCCTAGGGCAAAGTTTAAGACCTTATTTTCTGCTTCTGACATGGAAAGAAGAATTAAGGGAAAACTCAGATCAAACCCAGTTCCATTTTCCCTTCCTCGGAAATTAAATCTTGGGTCCAGGGTGGATCCCACACAATTTCCACTTCGGCATCATCGATGCCCGCAAGTTCCAAAACCTTACCTTTAACATCTTCAGCAATTACAGGTCCCATGCCGCAACCTGGAGCAGTAAGAGTTAGATCAACAAATGCAACTCGCCCCCGATCTTCCATCTTTTCGATTTCTACCCTGTAGATTAGACCAAGGTCTACTACATTGACGGGTATCTCGGGATCAAAGACACTTTTAAGATTTTCACGAATTTCTTCAGTAGTTGCCGGTTTGCCATCAGACTGCTTATTTTGTTTACTGGAGTTATCACTGACCTCTCCGAGGGCATCTGCATCCCTTGCCGCTATCCTATACATTCCCTGCAGGGTCATAACAGTGAAGTTCCCACCGAGGCGATGTGTGATGGTTACTTTTTCGCCACTGCCAAGGGTGAATTCTTCACCGTGAGGGATAAGGGTGGCTATCACATCCCGTGTTAGGGTTACTTCTTCTTGTGAGTTCGACATGTTTTTAATGACCTATCTGAAATGGTTGCAGACCAAATCCCGAATGTTTTGTATTAAGTTCTCATCGTTGATTTTAGCAATAATCTCTTCGATGAATCCCAGCGAAATAAGTGATTCAGCTGACTTCTTGTCAATTCCTCTGCTCAAAAGATAAAATAATTCTTCCTGATCTAGGCGACTCGTTGTTGCACCATGAGTGCATCTGACATCGTTTGCTAAAATTTCTAATCCAGGTAGGGAATTAGCCTCTGCTTCTTTCGAAAGAAGCAGGTTACGATTTGTTTGCAGTGCGTTTGTTTGTTGAGCTGCTGGATCTACTTTTATCATTCCTGCAAAAATTGATTTTGCTTCATCTTGCAGCAAGTTTTTGGAAAGTAAGTTGCTTGAGCAATGAGGTGCGAGGTGGTGTTGCTCCGTACGTTGGTCGAATAGTTGTCTACTACGGCCGGAAACAAAAGAAAAGTTTTCAAAATTAGCACCAGATTCGAGCAAATTTCCTTTAGTTTCGATACGGCTTTGTTCTGAGCCCAGGAAGCACTCCACATTCACCACAGAAGAATCTTTGTGAAGATCAAAATTTTCCAAGTTATGAAAAGTTGAACCAATTGCCATGTTTTGTATCAGAATACGAGTGAGTTTTGCTCCCTTTCCGATTTTGAAATGAGTGAGGTTTGATAAACCACCCTGAAATGTATTGTTTTTGGAATCGAAATTTTCAATGAGGGTAACTTCAGCTAAATCATCTAATAAAACATAATTCTTATGAAAGGCTACTTGCCCTTTGGCAGGACAAGTGTGGTCTATCCTTAAAGTCTGCTTTTGGTTTTCTGGAACTCTAAGAAAAAAACCGTTATTAAAGTAAGTGTTTGTAAGATGGAATGATTCAGTTGCACCTAAGTTTGGTCCTCGGTTTCCGGTGAGCTCAGCAATAAGTTCAGGGTTTTCTAAGAGTAGGTTGTCCACTGTATCGAGGACACATTCAGCAGAATTAGATGAACGATCAAGTTTTATGGAGTTAGATGATTCTGAAATATTTTCAAAATTAGTAAATGTGAACCTGTTTTTTGGGGAGAAACGCCAATGTTCGTCCTTAATCTTTAAGTTTTGATTCTCTTTCAGAGTTGCCCAGGAAACGCTTCGGAAGTCGGCAAGCCAGCCAGGTTCCCAAGAGTGTTTTCCTGCAAAATTTCCGTAATATTCTTCGGAAAATAGATCGGGGGTAGTGTTAGAATTTACATTATCGGTAATCATTATCCTACAGAACCTTCCATCTCTAGATCTATAAGCCTTTTAAGTTCGACACTGTACTCCATGGGAAATTCTCGAATTAGATCATTTACAAAACCATTGACACACAGACTCATTGCATCTGCTTCCGAAAGGCCCCTTTGTTGCATGTAGAAAATTTGCTCTGCACTGACCTTTGACACACTTGCTTCATGTTGAACACTGTGATCTTCGCCTTGAACTGTAATAGCTGGATAGGTGTCCGTTTGGCTATCTGAATTAATAAGCAAGGCATCGCATTCGGTGTTATTTTTACAATGTTTTAAATGCCCCGGCATTTGTACAAGCCCTCTATATGTAGATCTTCCTTCGCCGATAGACACCGACTTGGCGATTACATTACTTGTGGTTTCGTCCGCAGTGTGGACCATTTTAGCACCAGTGTCTTGGTGTTGCCCGTCATTTGCAAGTGCAATAGATAGTACTTCTCCTCTTGCTTTTCTCCCACGAAGGATAACTCCAGGATATTTCATTGTGAGTCGTGATCCAATATTACAATCAATCCATCGAACTTCTGATTCCTCATGAGCCATTGCACGCTTGGTAACCAGATTGAAAACATTATTTGACCAGTTTTGTACTGTCACATATTGAATCTTTGCACCTTTTAAGGCTACAAGTTCCACAACAGCACTGTGTAATGTTGAAGTTTCAAACTTTGGGGCGGTACAGCCTTCCATGTATGTGATTTCAGCACCTTCGTCGGCGATAATAAGAGTTCGCTCAAATTGACCAAAGTTTTCTGCATTTATTCGAAAGTAAGCTTGCAGAGGTTGTTCAAGCTTAACTCCGGGAGGAACATAGATAAAGCTTCCCCCGCTAAAGACCGCACTATTAAGGGCAGAGAATTTATTGTCAGAGGTGGGAATGACTTTACCAAACCATTTTTTGAAGATTTCAGGGTATTCTTTGAGTCCCTCGGTGGACCCAACGAAAATAACTCCTTTTTCCGTGAGATCATCTTTCATTCTTGAATATGCCGCTTCGCTATCAAATTGAGCTTCAACTCCGGCCAGAAACTTTCTCTCTTGTTCGGGTATTCCTAATCTTTCGAAGGTTTTTTTTATATCATCTGGAACTTCTTCCCATGTACGACTGGGCATTTGTCCTTTCGATAAGTAGTATCGGATAATATCAAAATCTATATTTTCAAGATCTTTAGTTGCCCAATGAGTAGGAAGCCTTTTTTTCTCAAAAGTTTTCAAAGCTTTAAGTCTGAACTCTTTTACCCAGTCATCTTCGCTCTTAACATCTGAAATGTATCGAACAACATCTTCGGAAAGTCCTACTCCAGCATCAAATTCATAGTCTGTGTTGTAGTGGAAATTACCTTTTTCGCGGTCAATCTCGATTGGATTTGTTTTTATCATAGAAAAGAAAAATGTTTTGGATTACGCGGCGAGTTCTTCTTTGATCCAATCGTACCCTTTGGATTCAAGTTCTTTAGCAAGTTCTTTATCACCAGATCGAACGATTTTACCTTCCCACATTACATGGACTTTATCAGGGACAATGTAGTCCAGAAGTCTTTGGTAATGGGTGATGACGAGGAATCCTCTGTTTGCACTTCTCATGGAATTAACCCCTTCAGAAACCACTCGCAAGGCGTCAATATCCAGACCGCTATCAGTTTCGTCTAGAATGCAGAATCTCGGGTCGAGCATTGCCATTTGCAGGATTTCGCACCTTTTTTTCTCTCCACCTGAGAATCCATCATTGAGAGCACGTGCCGTAAACTTACGATCAATGCCAAGTTCGTCCATTTTCTTGTATAGATCCTTATAGTAATCAACTGCCTTGAAAGCCTTGCTGTCTTCCATTCTGGCTTGAATTGCAGCACGAATAAAGTTGGCAATTGTTACACCTGGGACTTCGATGGGGTATTGAAATGCAAGAAAAAGTCCTGCCCTGGAAATTTCATCTGGTTCCAAACCGATCAAGTTTTTTCCATCTAATTCTGCAGTTCCCCCAAGGACTTCATAACTGGGGTGAGCGGCAAGTGCCTTGGAAAGAGTACTTTTACCACTACCATTTGGGCCCATTATTGCATGTACTTCGCCGCTTGGTATTTCCAATGAGAAATCATTGAGAATGGATTTATCTTCGATTTTAACTGATAGATTCTGTACTTTAAGCGTACTCACATTTAGGTGTTGTTAATTAGTTGTTGGAGGGAGTCGTGCCATGAAATGATAAATCAAACCCGGCGAGAGAAAAACCTTTCGGTAAAATTGATTTTAAGGAAGATAATGTTTCTTCACATATTGGTAAATCTGTGATTGCACCAGATTCAGTACACTTAAAATGTGCATGAGGGGCAAGGTTAGGACAATAACGAGAAGAAGTCCTGTCCAAGTTAATCTTTTTCACCAAACCACATTCTACAAAAGTTTCCAGGCAGTTGTATACAGTCGCAAATGATATCTTTGGAAGTTTTTTTCTGACCCGTAAGAAGATGTCATCTGCTGTAGGATGGTCCCGTTTATCCAAAATTACATCGTAAACGCATAGCCTCTGTTTGGTGGAACGAAGACCTATTTTGTTTAGCGTGGAAGATAATTCCTGCACACTTGGAGATAAATGATGCTGAATCACAACACCTATGATAAATGGAGGATTTTAATTCGCAAGTTTAATTAGAATTATTCTAAATAAACTCTTCGGGAGATTAATAATCTGTGTATGTAAAAAGTCCCCAAAGAGCAGATGTTCTAGTACCCGAAAAATGTTTGCGGTTCCAAATATCGCTTGATCTAAGCCTTATTGTTCCTTTTTCGATAGGTTCGTAAGATTTAGTGGTATTTGACAATGCACCGGCAGCATTGAAGTCTTTGGAGAAATAATTTTTGGCATTTTGAACATACCTGCATCCTGATGACATGAATATGCAAAGCAGTATTATAAAAAAACCTTTGGATCTATTTATTATTTTTTTATTCCAAGACATGTAAATATATCAATATGTGTTCATGCGATAGTCAATTTATTTCAATCTATGTTTATTGATTGAGACTATGAATCGAATCAATTAGAAGAAATCACCTTATGGCAAAAGAAATTTCTCTAATCGAAGAAATAGTAGCACTTGCGAAACGCAGGGGTTTTGTATTTCAGTCCTCGGAAATCTATGGCGGTCTAAACGGTTTTTTTGACTATGGCCCGCTCGGCGTGGAACTTCGTAAAAACATCAAGGATGCTTGGTGGGAAGATATGGTGAGGCGTCGCGATGATATGGTTGGTCTAGATTCCGGCATTATAATGAATCCCAAGATTTGGCAGGCGTCAGGTCATGTTGATGGTTTTACTGACCCCATGGTTGATTGTAAGGAATCGAAAATGAGGTACCGTGCCGATCAACTTTTTGCCTCTGAGGTTAAAGTGAATGGTGAGAGTATTGGATGGGTTTCCTTGATTGAGTCAGAAAATATGCACGAGGCAGCCGAGTCTATGGCAGAATCAATGAAGAGAAAGGCCGCCAAACAGGGGTCTCTCGAACCGATTGATTTAAGAGCTTATGATGAACTTTCTTCAGATGAACAACAACTTGTTCCCTCTCCTGCGACTGGCAGACCTGGTTCACTTACTCCTCCACGAGATTTTAACATGATGTTTGAAACACATGTGGGTGCATTGAGGGACGGTTCATCGCTTTGTTATTTGCGTCCAGAGACGGCTCAGGGCATTTTCGCAAATTTTAAAAATGTGGTAGATACTGGTCGTGTAAAGGTTCCTTTTGGAATAGCCCAAATCGGAAAAGCTTTTCGTAATGAAATTACTCCCCGTAATTTCATTTTCCGTTCGAGAGAATTTGAACAAATGGAAATCGAATATTTTATTCCCCCAGGTGAGGATCAATGGCCGAAATATCATGCCGAGTGGATAAAAACCCGGAAAGATTGGTTTTCGTCGATCGGGTTGACACCGGAATATTTGGGAGAAGAAGTGCATCCGCAGCATAAACTGGCACATTATGCCAAAGCTTGTACAGATATTACATTCAAGTTTCCTTTTGGAGAGCATGAATTAGAAGGCATTGCAGCAAGGGGCAATTTTGATCTTACTCAACATCAGGAGCATTCCGGTAAAAATCTGGAATATTTTGATGAGGAGATGAAACAAAAATACCTTCCTCATGTTATCGAGCCAAGTTTGGGAGTCGATCGTACTTTCCTTGCTGTTCTTTGTTCGGCCTACTCCGTAGATGAAATTGAAGGTGAGAAGCGCACTGTTCTTCGCTTCCATCCAAGAGTCGCGCCAATTAAAGTCGGTATTTTTCCTTTGGTTAAAAATAAGCCCGTCTTGGTCGAGCGAGCCCAGGAGATTTACAAATTAATGCAAAAGCGGTGGAATGTTATTTATGATCAATCTGGTGCCATTGGAAGAAGGTACAGAAGAATTGATGAAGCAGGGGTACCCTTTGGAATTACCGTCGATTTTGATACCATTGAAGGAGATGGAACCGTTACCGTTCGTAATCGTGACACCACTGAGCAAAAAAGGTTAAGCGTGGAGGAAGCCATTGCTATGATTGAGGTAGAAATAAACCCCTGAATTAGGATAAGCAACTTATTTGAAAAAAACTGGACTTTCTAGGATTCGTGAATTTTCCAGGAATCCATAACCATTTGTAGCCTTTTCCTTTGATTCCAGAAGTTCCATTGTAGACGGAAAGCAATATCAATTTCCTTATCAGTTGGGGGAATGTTATCTGCCATCCTCCAAGCGATTCCTGTAACGGGCTCTTCACCATTGTGAATGGAAAATTGAAAGTGTTCGCCTGAACCAACGGATCTTGGCTTCCCGTTTAATCTGACTTTTTCAATACCAAGTAAAGGTTGGGGGTTACCCTGCCCAAAAGGTGCCAGTTTTTCAATTTCATGCAGCAGATTGTCATTCAATTGATTTTGTTGAACAAATGCATCAATTTCCAAGTCCTGATCGGGAGTGTGATTTCCGATCTGTGTTTTGACTGCGGTTAAAAATGCCTTGGTAAATTCTTCTAGATTTTCCTTAACAATACTTAAGCCAACAGCCACCGGGTGACCTCCCCAGTGTAGAAGCAGGTTCTTGCACTCTGCCAATGCTTTCACTAAATCCAATCCCTTTACACCTCTACCAGATCCGCGATATTCTCCGTTTTCTGATTTTGCTAAGACGAGGCAGGGTTTTCGCAAGGAATTTGCGAGTTTTCCTGCCACAATCCCTACAACTCCTGGATTCCAGTATTTTCCATCGCCATGGGCCACTAGGGCCACTTCTTTTGAAAACAAGTCGTGGGCTTGCAATTGTGCTTCTTCAGTGAGTTGAGCCTCGATGAATTTTCTTTCCTCATTGTATTCATTCATCTTTTTAGCCAACTCCTTACAGCGTTTTGCATCGCTTTCCAAAAATAGGGAAGTTGCCACAGTTGGATCATCCATTCTGCCACACGCGTTGATCATGGGGGCTAATTTAAAGGTTACATCTTCACTCTGTGGATATAGGTTCCTGTCGATTCGACTTTCTTGCAAAAGAGCGTTTAAGCCGATCGATGGATTGTAACCCAAATGTTTGAGTCCGAATTTGGAGATAATCCTGTTTTCTTTTTGAAGGGGAACTAAATCCGCAATCGTACCAAGTGCGGAAAGAGGTAGGTATTCCTTAAGATCAATTCGCTCTGCAATCTTTGAACCTTCCATTCTAATACTTTTCACGATCGCGTGAGCCAGTTTAAATGCGAGGCCTGCGGTACATAAGTTGACCCACGGTGCATCTGGACTATCGAATAAATGAGGGTTTAAAATAATCGGGAAGTCCGAAATATCTTCCTTCGCTTGGTGATGATCGACCACGATAAGGTCTATGCCTGAATCTTTAAGAAAGGTTGCCTCTTCTATAGAATTGGTTCCACAGTCGAGGGCAATAACCAATGAAATGTCTCTTTTTCCAAGACCTCTTTTCAGGACATTCATGGTCAACCCATATCCCTCATCCTTTCTTCTTGGTATGATTAGGCTAGATACAACGCCCAGTTCTGAGAGGACCTTTTGGAGAATGCTTACCGAGGAGATTCCATCCACATCATAATCACCTACTAAAAGAATTGCCTCTTTCTTTTTAATAGCATCTTTGATCCGTCCAACTGCACGATCCATATTCTTAATATCAAAAGGATCATTCAGATGTGCAAGTTTGGGACTGATNAAAGCTTCCGCATCTGCAATCGATGCTATATTTCTCTCTGCAAGTAGTTTAGCGAGGAATGGAGAGAATTTTGAAGAATTCGAGAGTGTCTCTGCAATCTTTTGGTCAAAAGATTTTTCCTGCCATTTCATAGCAGGCTCTTTCGTGTTTGCGGACAGCTTAAAATATTATTTGGAAGTGGATGTTTGCCACTCGTATTTGGGCAAGATTTCACCTTCTTCCACATGCTTTCTATCCCCTTTGTGCCAAAAGTAGAAAATCGGACTTGCAATGAAAATAGAAGAGAAAGTTCCGGTTAAGATTCCGATAACGAAAACAAAAGCGAAATCGTTGATAATCCCTGCCCCGAAAATCCAAAGTGATATGGCAGCCAAGAGTGTCGTGAAACTCGTAATGATTGATCTTGAAAGCACACGATTGATCGCAATGAGGATTATTTTTCTCAGGTTGGTCACAGGATTTAGTTCCAACTCCTCTCTTATGCGGTCAAAGACAACAATGGTATCATTGATCGAGTATCCGACAATCATGAGAATAGATGCAATCATGGGGGCAGTGAATTGACCTGAGCAGAGCNTCCCCCCTGAAAGTGTACCCAGTAAAACAAAGAGGCCAATCGTCATCAATACATCGTGGACGGTCGCAACCACCGCACCTATCGCGTAGCCCATTTCAAAACGGATTGCCACATATAGAAGAATACCAATAAGAGCGACTAATACAGATGAAATAGCATCACTGGTAATTTGGTTACTTACCGATGCTCCGATATTGCTCATACCTNCCTCAACCAACTCAGCGGAGGGGAATTTTGCTTGGAGAAGGGAAACAGCCTCACGACCTTTCCCTACTTCTGTTTGCAAGACGAGACGGGAAGCTTCATCCCCAGACCCAACTTCCGAACGATATACATGCTGGACTTCCCCGACCTCGGGAGCACTTGCAAAAGTGCTTTCCAAATCTCCGGCATCTATCATCTCAGAAAAAGAAATGATACTTTCCTCACCACCACGAAAATCAATTCCTAAAATCTGGTCTTTATTGGAATAAATCGAGGCGATTCCCACTGCAACTACAACCCAGGAAATCAGGAAAGCAAGTTTACGATATTTATGGAAATCTATTTCAGCTCTTGGATCACTCTTTGCAATAGTGCTCAAACTAATCAAATTTTTAACCCCTGATGAAACAAGCACGGAAAGAAGAAGGCGACTTATGAAAAGTGCACAGAAGACTGAAGTAACAATACCTATGGCTAAAGTAATACCGAAGCCTTTAACTGGGCCAGTACCTAGCCAAATTAGGATACTAGCAGTAATTAGAGTAGTGAAATTAGCATCAATAATGGTGGAGAAAGCTTTTTCATATCCTCCAACAAGTGCATTTTCCGAGCTTTTTCCAGCTTTTAGCTCCTCTCGGATTCTTTCAAAAATAAGAATATTGGCATCCACAGCCATGCCGATCGTGAGCACAAGCGCAGCCATACCAGGTAGGGTAAAGGTGGCTTGGAAAATTCCGGCTAAAAAGGCAATAACTAAGAGAACATTGGTACCAACAGACAAAACCGCGACCAAGCCACCGGCTTTGTAATAGACAACCATAAAAGCGATAACGAGAACTGCACCCAAAATGCATGCCTGTAGACTGCTGCTTAAAGCACCCGATGCAAGGGTGGGGGAGACTTCGTATTTCTCTCCGATCTCGAGGGAAACTTTAAGAGGATTGTTCAGAATGTCAGANAGCATTTTCGCTTCTCTTTGATTGAAATTTCCCTCAATGACTGCACTTCCACCGTCGATTTTTTGTCTGACCGAAGGAGCACTTTCCAATTGACTATCCAGTACAATCGCCATTCTTCCAGGTTGACCCGTTACCGGGTCTGACATTTCAGCCACCTGCCCTGTGAGGTCAGCAAAAATTTGAGCACCTTCAGAGGTGAAGTCTAGCCCGACCTCCCATCCTCCCATTTGATCCTGGCGCGGATAAGCTTTTTCAATGATTTCACCATCTGCTGACCACAAACGCCTGACCCAAATGGGTCTTTCATTTGCCTCTGCGTCACTTCGTAACATCGCAACATATGGAATCCCTTCATCATCTGTCCACTCTTCGCCGGTTTNAGCAGGCGGTGCATTGGAATCAACATTGACAATACGAAATTCTAGTTTGGCAGGCTTTTGTAAGTCTTCAACCATACCGGGATCTTGCTTGGTTGTACGATCAGGAATTTGAATCTCGATGGCATTGTCCCCTTTCTTACGGACAAGTGTCTCGGCCACTCCAAAGGCGTTGAGACGCTCGCTCATGATCTCCACGACTTTATCCATGGGAGATGCACCTCCTTCCAATGAACTATCACTTTCATTAAGATCTGTTACTTCCATCGTGAATGCAATTCCCCCGCGAAGATCTAAACCACGTTTGATTGCCGCTTGAGAACCTCGAAGTAGAGAACGAAGAACCAATTCATTTCTTTTTTCACGATCTTTCATGTGACTTGCACGTATTCCGGGCTTAACCAGAACCGGAACAAGTCGGGAAGCAACTGTTTCTAAAACGCCCTGAGGTGCGCTGAAATAGGCAGAATAATCTAATTGATTACTTGTTCCAAAATCACGAAGTGCACGGAAATCTATGGACTGATCTTCAGGTAGCTGTCTTCGAAGTGTTTCTATCACCTCATCGAAAGTTTCATATCCAATGTGATTGGACGAATTTGCCTCAGATGTTACTTGGCTTTGTGCATATTCTCCGAGTTCCCTATCTTCGAAGGGGGAAATAAGCCCAAGGCTTATAAAAATTATTAAAACGACGAAAAGTAGTTTCCAAACTTGAGTCTTATTCATGGTGCTAGCAATTGAGTTCCCGAGGTAGGGAAAGCTGTTATGATCTTTTATTCTACTTTTGCAGATACAGCGTCTTTGGCTACTTCCACTTTCACATTTTCTGCAATTTGTACAACAACACGATCATCTTTAACACCGGTAACTTTCCCGAATACTCCTCCGACCGTTTTGACATTATCCCCTTTTTCAAGAGCGTTAATCATTTTTTGGTGTTGTTTTTGTTTCTTTCTTTGCGGTGCAATCAATAAAAAATAGAAAGCAACAAAAATGAGAATCATGGGCAAGAAACCCATAAGTCCTCCACCGCCGGATTCACCGGTTGGCGGAGCCATTGCGATAGTATGTAAGAGTGAAGTGAGGTCAGTCTGATCCATAAGTCAATTGGATATTAAAACCTTATTCTCCAGCCTTTGCAAGCATCGATAGACTCGGTGGTAAGGAAGTTTCGAAGAAATTCCGTTACATCGGATTAAGATAAATCACCCTTAACAATACGAACATCTCGCTGAGGGAAAGGGATGTTAACCCCATTTTCCTTAAAACGATCCCAAATCCCCAAAAGTACTTCGCTTCTAATATTACCAACTCCATTGGAAGGATCATCGATCCAGAAGCGCAGTTCGAGATCAATTGAGTTTTCACCAAATCCTGTTATCAAACATTTTGGCTCTGGGTTCTGTAGGGTTCTACTGGAAGCATTTGCTGAATCTAAACACAGCTTTATTGCTTCCCTTGGGTTGGCATCGTATGAAATCCCGACTGGTACACGCACGCGAACATTACGGTCACTAAAAGACCAATTAATTACACGATTAGTAATTAAATCCTCATTTGGAATTAAATGTTCTTTACCATCACGGGTTATTACAGAGGCATAACGGGCCCGTAATGAATTAATCCATCCGTAGGTTCCCTCGATTTCGATTACATCTCCTGGTTTTATGGAGCGGTCGATGAGAAGGATTAGACCGCTCACCAAGTTAGAAACTACTTTTTGTAAACCAAATCCTATACCGACACCAATCGCACCCCCGAGAATTGCAAAAGATGAAAGATCCAACCCGATCGTCGATAGGGCAATGGCAAAACTCATCACAACTAAAATGGTTCGGAAAACTTTTGCTAATAATACCTGTAGAGACGGTGGGACATGCGGGAGTTGCTTGATTCTTTTTTCACCTGCTCCACCTAAAAAGGAACTTCCCCAAAGCAGGGCCAAAAGAATGCCTAACCCATTCATCAAATCGAGAACTGAGATTTTTCTCTCTCCAAATTGAAAAGAGATCATTTCGAGCAATTCAATGGTCACTGACAGAATTCCGAAGCTTTGCAAGGCGGCTAGCCCAAATAAAATAACAGCAATGGTACGTAACCAGGTCCGGTTACTTGTGAAGATTCCAACCATTCGGTAAGCCATCCAGGCTACTGAGACATTAAATGCGGGCCTAACAAAATCGGATGTATCGAGGTGTAAGCTCTGGAATACTGATAGACAAAGTACCGACAGAAGAAGGAAAGTAGTAGGTGCTAGAAGCCTAAGGGAGTGTTTTATCCACTTCTCTGAGGTCGTTACTCCTGACTGTTGAAGGAAATTCTTCTTAATCAAACGGGTCATCAGAGATGTGAACACTGCGGTTAGTGGAATGATCACCAACAAGGTCACCCATTGCAGTCTTAATTCAGTATTGCTCCACAACAATTGTATATTTTGCCATGGTATCTGATCTAGAGGTAACACGATCTAATTACTTAATTCGTGGAGATAGATGGCAATTCAATTCGGTTCAAATGAATATTGGTACTAGTATGCAAACAAAGATATTCCCAATTGAATACATCCAATAAAAAATCCGAGAATTGCTCCCACTAACTCAATGAATTTGAATTCTTTCTTCATCAATTGATTGAGGAGTTGCTCTAGTTTTTCCGATGAAAATGCATTAACTCTTTCTTTAACCATTTCTTGCACATTTAGGTTTTCTTCCAGCTTTTCTCCCATGCCCTGAGATGTGGCTGTTAAAAAGTCCTTTAGTTCATTCTTAAAAAGGCCTGTGACTTTTTCGACCATTTCATCGCTTAAAAACATGGCAAGCATAGGAAAAGCCTGGACCAGTTTGTTCCTGATAGTCATCTCTATTCTCTTTCCCACTTCGTTCATTGCTTCTTCACTGGTGGCAAACTCCTTTATTTTTGCTGAAACATCTGAAATAGAGAAAAGCTCATCGGCAACCAATTGACCAAGTTTTTCTGCAAGTGCGTGTTGCCGCTTAGGAAAGACCCCGTGAAAAGTAATTCCAAAGAAGTTCTTGGGCTCTTTTGGATGAAAGAGCATTTTGACTGCAATGTAGTTAGTCATCCAGCCGATTAGTGCCGCGATAAATGGAAGCAAAAAAAGAATCCAATGGATTTCGTTGGTTGAATGTAGCTCGATGGAAGCCAAAAAAGCGGGAAATAATTCAGAAAGATTGATCACAGGCAAAAGTTAGTTGCTAAACGGTTCGATTTAGTATCTAAAGAAAATATGTGCAAGATTCTAATTGTGACTCTATTACTAGCTTTTACCTCCTGCACTCAAGTGGTTACGCTTCCCGTTCGTACCTTATTGGATATGCCTTCGAAAGTAGAACGAGTTAGAACTTCATCCACTCACGATCTTACCACAGATCCGGAGATGTCTTCATCTTCCAACTTGGATTAAGCCTAGTTCAAGCGGTCAACGGGAACTCCTTGGCTTATCTTCTTCTCCTCCCACCGAAAGAAACTTGCTTACCAAACCCACGGTTCCTTTTTTTGGATACTTGAGGACTGGCTGGTGCCAGGCTTGATGGTTCATCCCGATAGTTGAATTCATCGACAAAATTTCTTGGTAGAGGGTTACCCAATAGTTTTTCAATTGAGTCGACCAATGACAATTCTTCCGGTTTGCATAAAGTAAAAGCTTCTCCCTCGGTTCTTGCTCTACCTGTACGTCCGATCCGGTGGACATAGTCTTCCGAATGTTGAGGAACATCGTAATTAATCACATGGGTCACATTGGAAATATCCAAGCCCCGGGAGGCGACATCGGTGGCACAAAGAATTTTGACATCTCCACCCTTAAACTCTTCAAGTGCCTTGGATCTATCGCGCTGTTTTAAATCGGAATGAAGCACGCGGACGGTTTGTCCATGTTCAGTGAGCCACCTGCTAATCTTATCGGTTCCGCGTCTTGTCTGAAAGAAAATGATTAGGTTCTCGAACTTAATTCTTTTTAATAAAGCGATCAGTAGATCGAATTTTTGGATCGCAGGCACAGGGTAAAGAGCGTGACTAACGGTGTCAGCTGCGGAGATTTTGATATCTATTTTTGCTTCCGCTGGTTTATCAAGAGCCCACTTCGATAGTCTTCTGACTGAATCGGGAATAGTGGCGGAGAAAAAGAGCGTTTGTCTGGACTTGGGGGTTTTCTGAATGATCTTGGTTACATCTTCGATAAAGCCCATATCCAGCATCCGATCCACTTCATCTAGAATCAGAATTTCAATGTTCT
>PATX01000015.1 GCA_002713685.1 Opitutia bacterium
CTATGTGTTTAAAATATAATGGAGGGGAATATGTTAAAATGTAAAAGCTTAGATTCAATCAAAGATGCGAGTCTCACAGAAAAGTTTTTATCTGTGGTTCTTGGCATAATGATATCCTTGTTGACGATTGTTGTTCTTGGGATTGTTGGTCTCTAACGAGTATCACTCTCTTCAAGTTTTTGTAATTAACAGCAACCGTGCATTTTTTGGGTGTGTGTTGGTTTGTTTTTGTATTGCTGATTATTGATAATTGATTATCAATAGTAAAGATGCACACTCTTTCCACTACCCTGTTATATCTTACATGTATTCTCAGTTTTTCGACTTCTGTATTAACCTTTGCAGAAGAGCAACTGCTCGAGCCAATGGTTGTTTCCGCTCTTCGATTAGAAACTGCCTCAAAAAATTTGTCTTCACGAATCCAAGTTATTGATGAGAGTGATATTGAGGAGTCGGGTGCGGTTGACTTGGTCGGATTGTTGCGTAAGGAAGCAAACTTGCAGGTGCAGTCCACTTCGGGAAACTCAGCAAGGTCTACAGTCTCCATGGGAGGATTTGGTGAAGGTGGACAACTTAGAACATTGGTTGTATTAGACGGCCATCGATTGAATGCCATAGATATGTCCGCAATCAATTGGTATTCGATTCCATTGGCATTAGTCGAGTCGATCGAGGTGATTCGTGGCGGGCAGTCGGGAACTTATGGCAACCATGCGATTGGCGGTGTAATTAAGATTAATACAAAGTTGCCCAAAATTGAACCTTTAGGTTCTTTGCAAGCTACTGCCGGAAGCTTTGATTCCTTTAATGTAAGGGGTGCCTACACGCAAAGGATTGGGGGAGTCGGATTAACTATATTTGGGGACAGGGTAGAATCGGATGGATACCGAGTGAATGGAGATCACCAAACCGACGCGGGTGGACTCAGATTAGATTGGGGAAGTGGGTCTGATTTCAGGGGGTATTTATCCTGGAGTTTGACGGATAGTGAATTTGGCTTACCGGGATCATTAAATGCCTCACAGTTACTGATCGACCGTCGTCAAACTTTATCTCCCAATGATCGGGTTGAAGAAAGATCTTCGAATGGTCGTGCTGGTTTGATTTACGAGATCGATGAACATTGGAGCTTGGAAAATAGATTAGGCTTCCAAGATCGGGACGTAGATGAAGAATTTTATGGAAATTGGGGTTCTTACCTTGCAGAGAAAGTTTATCAAACTTTTTCCTGTAATCCGGCGCTTCATTATAATTCAAATGAAGCCGACTGGAGGTTAGGTTTTGATTTCTCTGATGCTGAATTTGATTCAAGGTCGTATAATGGTTTTTCAGAAACACTTACCCAATACCAAAGAGTAACTACCGCCTTTTTAGTTTCTGCAGGAATAAATCTTTTAGACGATTGGAATTTTAATGGGAACTTCAGGCTTGAAAGGGTAGAAAATTCTGGAGATTTTGATTTGGGAAAGGATGAATGGGCTGGAGGAGTAGGTTTGATTCGTCAACTTGAAGGTGATGATCGGGTTTACGGGTCGATTCGCCGCTTTTATCGCTACCCGGCAATGGACGAATATTACAATGTTTGGTCTGGTTTAAATCCAAATCTGATGCCAGAAAGTGGCTATGAAATCGAACTTGGAGGGGATTGGAGTATTGGCCAGATTTCCTTAGGAGGCAGAATTTTTCGACAGTGGATGGATGGCGAAATTGTATACGATACGGCATTAATCGATCCTCTTGATCCATGGTCGCTGCAGGTAGGAAATGTGAATCTTCCTAAAACTCGTCGTGTTGGTTTCGATTTTTCTCTGGATTGGCAGATGACCCAGTCTATTGTTTCAGGAGTTAGCTATGAATATGTCAGAGCCACTTTCGAAGATGGAACTTCTTCAGCGTTAGATTACTCTGGGTCGAGAGTACCTTTGGTGCCTGAAGGTCTTATTAGGTTGTTTTTGGAATTGAGACCCATTGATTCATTATTATTGAGTTTAGGTGGATCGTATGTGGGCGAAAGTTACCGTGGGAGTGATTTTTCGAACAGCGAGGCAAAGCTGGAAAATTATTGGTTATTTGATCTTGGGATAAACTATCAATTGTCAAAAAGTGCCAATCTTTTCGGGGGTGTTGATAATTTATTGGATGAAGATTACCTGTCCGCGGCTTTTGGAAGCGGTTTGTATCCGGGAGAGGGCAGAAGTGTAAGAGCGGGATTACGTTTTTCCTTCTAAGCTATTCTTCATCCACAATCCGGGCATACACCATAGAGCATCACTTCGAAGCCTTGAACTATGAAGCCTTTAGGAGCTTTTGCTGGAGGGGTATCTGCGGTGGTATCTTCGAGGGCAAAAAGTTTATCACAGGCTCGGCAGGAAAAGTGTACCTTGTCCTTTCCATCCGCCCACTCATAGCGGGGAGGCTGTCCTGGATAATCCACTCCCACTACTTGATCACTTTCACTGAGAGTTTTTAGATGACGATATGTAGTAGCGATGCCAAGTCGTGGGATTTTTTTGGAGGCCAGTTCATGAATTTCCAATGGAGTGAGAGGTCGGCCGGCTGATTTAATCGCCAATAAGATAACTTCTCCCTGTTTGGTATTTCTCTTCACTCCTCAGCTTGCGGGATAGGGACTTCGGGTAGTTTTCCTTCTCTGAGGCAGTCCAATGTAGCTTTTTTCAGTGCTTTGACATCTGCCTTAATTTCCGCATACACTTCCCTTTCCATACGCTCGACAAAGAGGATTCCGTCAAGATGATCAGCCTCGTGTTGAATACACCGGGCAAGTAGTCCGTCGCACTCTAGTTCATGGTCTACCCCATCGAGATCCTGATAGCGAACGAGGATACGCTCGGGGCGTGCCACATCCCCTCGGATTTCAGGGAAAGACAGACAGCCCTCTTCATAGTAGTATTCGTCAGAAGGTAGGGCACTCACATCTGGATTGGCTAAGGACAGGGGCATGATGAGAGAGGGCGATAGGGGTTTCCCGTCAAGAATGCAGGCCATGGGATAATCGGGATGATCAGGGACATCCATCACACAGAAACGGATGGCCTTCCCGACTTGCTGGGCCGCCAGTCCTATTCCTTGCACCTGATGCATCGCTTCGAGCATGTCTTTGGAAAGCTGTGTGAGTTCATTGTCAAAAGATTGAACAGTTTCACCTTTTTGATGAAGAACGCTTTCTCCATATTGGGTAATTCGTAGCGTCATAAGTAGAAAACTTTAGTCTTTTTTGGTAATATAAAACTATGGCAGGTTATGTGCATAGTGAAATTATGTCATTTTGTGAACAAATTGCAATTGCCTCTTAGATATAACTGCACGAANNTNAATCCTTGTCTTGGCAAAGCTAGAATCAGATAATCAAAGAAGGTTGGGAAGTGCTATTTCTCTGCCATTTTTCGTAATACTTGGAATATTAGGATTTGGTTCACCAGTTTTTTTCTCTGCTATTTCTGAGATTTCATTGGAAGATGTTGGTGATGGCACCAAAACGTTAGATGAGGAGATGGTGCGCCAATTGCGTCAAAATAATCTTGGACCTGCTGAGATGCTTCTTCCCTTAACCTCTGTCGACCGAAGAGAAGAATACGCAAACACTATCCGTGATAAAATGACTCCAAAGCTTGAAATATCGGGTGGTGGGAGCATTTTTGATCTTTTAGCATTTGAAAGTTATTTCGGTGGTCTAGATCAATTTAACAAACAAAGAAAGAGATATGAGGCCTTTTTTGTATATAACAGAGCAAAGGTACAGGGAGNTTTGCAAAAACGATTGTCAGAGGAAAGTTCCAATACCAATGTCAGGGCACTTTTGCAGGCAATTCCGAAAGAGGGGCGTCCAGGTAATTTTTGGAACCAGTTACTTGCTGAGCCTTTGGTATCTGTGTTTCCTGGAGTCAAATTAGCAACTTTGGAAGGGTTTCCTTTTTTTCCGAACCGAAAAGTAATCCTGTCAGTCGGTTTGCAAAATACTCAGGACATCGACTCAAATAAATCAGAGGCCGAAATTCGCGACGAATGTATGGCGAGTGCCAGAGCAGCAATGGCTAATTATCAATCGGGTGCTACTTGGTTTTCGGTCACCAAAAATAAAACCAATGCTGATGTTAATAAATTGGAAGGTAATCAAACCATGCCACCTGCTGATTTCAAGGATTTATCCGAAAGACTAGGACTCTTAAAAGTTGGACGAACCAATACCGGGGCTTATGCAGTGATTATAGGAGGGATTATGAACGAGGAGGGTAAGCTGGAAAGTCATGGGCGCTGGCTACCATTTCCTATATTAGTTCCNATGATGGTTGGTACAGCTATGTCGATGGAGAATGGGTATTATTCCGATGAAGCCAGTTTTGAAATAGGGAAATTAGCCCAACAGACATTACTGGGTAACTTAGAGGCGAAAGAGAAAATACGAGCCTTCTTTTGGGCTGCCCATCAACTTGCTCGAAAAATGAACTTAATGCAGATGTCCGAGCTTACAAAAAGCTGTCCCGATCTACAGGGGGTATTTGATTTGGCAGCTATGGTCCGGATGAGAAATCGTCCGGTCTCGGTATCAATTGGCGAAATTAAGCAATTGCGCAGTGACATTAATTTCCTTCCCCTCGCTGAACGAGTGGAAGCACGGAAAGAGTTAAGAACGTTAGAGCAGGAGGGAGAAATTATCCGAAAAGACTTTGAACGTGAGTTGAAAATAGTTTACGCGGCAACATTACTAAGCGGTGATCCTTCTCGAGTGCACCGTTTCATCGAGTCTTACCCCGTTTACAAAAAAGATGGGGATAAAGAGGCAGCCGTTGCCGCATTGCAAGATTTACGCACTGCGATGTTTTACGGACAAGGTGCACTACTGCATCTACTTGATCAGAATAAACTGATTCATGAGGATGGTTTTTTGGAAAGTGCGGTTTCTCCTGTTTTTCCAGTATTTGGAGGATTTATTTTTACTTACCTCTCCCATGGTTATCGAGATTTGGCAATTTTCTGTAAGATTACGTTGATCGTGAGCAGTTTTTTCTTTCTACTTCTTTTTCTTTCCAATGTGTTACCCCGACCTAGTTATTTACGTGCNAATAGTCACTACTTCTTGCGTTGGACTAGGCGTTTTTCAGTCTCAATTGTATGGGGTTTGCTATCGATTTTAGTTTTGGAGCCAAACCTTCTTCAAACTCCACGTGGACAAGTTTCCGTGGCAGGATTTGATTTTGCGCTTGCGAATCTGCTCGCCTACGCCAATGAGGAGTCTATGGCGGATCAAAATCTTACCGTAGTCACGGCTATTATTGCAGGAGTTTTTCTTCTGATTCAGGTAGCTATTTTTATGATATGTCTCTCTCGTATTTCACAAGTGAAAAACGAAGAACTTAAACCTGGTCTCAAATTAGACTTGCTTGATAACGAAGATAATTTGTTTGATTTGGGACTATACATCGGGCTTGGGGGTACCGTGCTCTCTTTAATTTTGCTTCTTGTACTTGATGTCAAACAGGATGCTCTGATCGGTGCTTACACCTCCACGCTTTTCGGGATTCTGTTTGTCGCAGCGCTNAAGATTTTCGTGGTCCGGCCCTACCGCAATCATTTGCTCGTGAAGCAAGCGGAAGAGTAGTCGAATGAATCGAAGTTTGTTGTTGGTTGTTTGTGACTTCTTGTTACTNAGTATTCTTGCCCTGGCAAGGTTTGATGTACCGGAGGGTGCGACAATTGCACAAGACAATCAAAAAGTCGTTTCAAACGCTGTTATTGAAAGAATTTCAGATGGCGAAAGTTACGATGATGTTGTAGCTGAACTGGAAGCCACCAATGAAACTCTACTCGAGAATCTCAGTAGTGATAAAGATGCCCTTGTTTTACAAAAAGAAGAATTAGAAGCCCAAATACTTCAACGCCAAAAAGAACTTGAGGCAAAAGAAGAAGAGATTGCCAGCCGTGACCAGGTAATTGCAGGAAATGAAGCTGCAATTGCTCAGGCACAAAAAGATGCGACGGAACTTTCNAGGCAACGCGAGGAAATTGCAAAAAAGCGAGAGGAATTATTGCAAAGCAATGCTGCCTCCAAGAGGGAACTTGAATTGTTGGCTAAAAATTTAGAAGACGCCAAGAAGAAACAGGAGGAATTGTCTGCACTTAANGAAAAGAAAGAGAAAGAGGCCCAGTCCATGAGAGTTGAATTGGCGGCGACTGTAGAGAAAGCTAAGGCAGAAGAAAAAGCAGCAGAGGAAGCAAAAGCACTCTTGATGGATGAGAAGAAACGATCAGATGCATTGGTCGCTTCAACTGCCAAAATTGATCAAAAAATTGATAATCTTAATCAGGGCCTTGAAGGGGTGGGGAAGGATCTTCGAGTGGTTGGTGAGGGTTTGGCAGGCGTGGGTGATCGAATTACAACAGTCACCAAGGAAGTAAGTAGCGTTAAAGAGGATATGACAAAAGTTGGCCAGGAAGTTTCTGGGGTTAAGGCCACGGTCGCAGAAGTGAGTGAAGAGGTCTCAGGAGTTGGATCAAAAGTTGAGAGTATCAAAAAAGAAGTCGAAGAAACTGCTGCTGTACAAAAGAANAACTTTGAAAAACTTAATGAAAGACAAAAGCAATCCCTCAATGAGATTTTCACAAAATACGAACAGAATAAAGTAAAGCTAACTCTTGAGTTTAATCACAAAGGGGGTTTCTTGGGTGCAGAGAAGACAGAGAAGTTTTCCATGGATTCGATAATTTTGGCTGACGGATCTTTTGCTTACACCCTTGTTCATGCTAAGGACAGTCCTTTTCGTCTTAAACCCAGACCCCGAACTTTAATTTCGGTAAAAGGTCAAATTTCCGGAGACAAATTAAAATCCCCGATCCAAATTAGAGAAATTGCCTTCATGGATGATCCGAGAATCATCATCATACCACTTTATTTGGATCCACAAAAACTAGTCGAGACCACCGACTTGGAAATTTTTTCAGCTCCCCAAAACCCTTACCTTTTTTCGGAAGCGGTGGTTGTCGATTCCAAGGAAGGCCGTTTTGGGCAGACTAATTTCGTTCGTGACGAAAAGGATAGCCGTTACATCAAAGTGGAACATTCTAATTTTGCCTTTTTGACAGGAAAATTTGATCCTGCCAAAAGCGATCTCGTCTTTTCCCAAAAGGGTGAGCTCTTAGGCATTATGGTAAATAATAACTATGCCTTTCATGTTAAAAATTTGGGAAACCGACTTCATACAGGTTCTCGAACAGTTCTCGGCAATGCTTTTGAACCAGCAAAAACAAACACATTGCTGAGTTCTTTGGGAAAGAAATTATTTGGCTTACAGAATAAGTTCCGTTAAGAAACCAATACTTCTTTCCTATTTAGTTTGAACAATTCCTTCAGTCACCAAGACGAAAAAATTAGTAAATCATCTTCGGATACGGATGGTTTATCCTCCAACTTGTTGAACCGGATAATTCAGGAGAGGGGAATGTTTTCAAGTTTCCTATCCTTTCCCAAGGATAAAGCCCCGTGGTTTGTAACCCTCTTATTAATAGCTGTTGCTTATTACCTAAGCTTTTGGGTGCGCTTGGAATGGATTGATTTTGCTCAGTCCCATTATGAGAATGAAAAGGGTGAGATTGCTTATTTTTACCCTGAAATGGTAAAGGATGGTGTTGCACTGCCAAATACTCACGACAGTTTCTATTTCGGTAGTATTTTACAGAAAGCACACCTTGGTGTGCATCAGAACAATAATCTTATCCCGTCTGTCCTCAGAAGTGGCATGATCACGATGTTACCCTACTGGATCCTACAACTCTTCCCCGGATTAACCATTGAAATGCTTCTTTTATGGATTCCGGTCTATGTTGCTGGGATTGTATGTGTTCCGCTCGTATTAATTGGGCGTTTGTATGGTAGTCATGCTTTTGGTTTTCTTGCGGCTTGCCTCGCAGGGGTCACCCATAGCTATTATAATCGTACCTTAGCCGGGTATTATGATACCGATATGTTTTCGATTACGATTCCAGCATTTGCTCTCTATTTTTTGCTTTCTGCGAGTCGTCGGAAATCTTTAAATTATGCATTGTGTGCCGCCTTAACCTTGTACCTTTATCGTTTCTTTTACGCATCTGGACAGGCTATTACTGGAGCCCTTGCGGTTGCTTTTATAGGTTATTCATTCGGTTTGGTATTGCTTGAGTATTTTTTTGTAAAGAATCGGAATTTGAGAAAGACTCTGAGTAGTACGGGTTCTGTATTTGTTTTTAAATCAGTTTTTCTTATTGCTTTTGCCGCTTATGCTGAAAGTTGGTCCTATGGCGTTGCGATAGAGAACAATCCAGGGAAATTTTGCATGGGATTACTTTTGCTCCCTTTAATCCGAATTCTGTTTAGTTTTTTCAAAGTGGAATCTTCTTCACAAGAATCAGTTAAAGAACAATCAAAAGATGGAGCACTAGAACAGAATTGGTCTGCAGGAGAAAAAAAACAAAAGTACCTAAATTGGCCTTCGATCAGGATTTCGTGTTTTGTTCTACCAATTTTGAGCCTAATATTTTCAGCGTTCGCGTTGTCTTCTGGGGACATAAGGGGCAAGGTTTTTGCAAAATTAGATCGATATGTTTCAGCAGGTAAGGGAGTCTCCCTGCAATCCCAGAATAAAGAAAAAGGATATAGTTTGAGTTATTTGGATGTATTCTCAACGGTTAGGGAAGCCAGTGGGATTCCCAAAGAGGTAGTTCGCAATCGCATCTTGGCAGACAGTCCATCCTGTTCCTGTCCTCGTTGCTTACCTGCTAAGGATAAGAAAGATGCTATCATTATACCAACCGCCATTTTCGGACTATTGGGTGTTATTCTGCTGATGCTCCGTTATTGGGAATTTTGTTTAGCTGTTCCATTTCTTGCGATCGCCTATTATTGTTTCGAAGGGGCTGTAGGTTTACGTTTCACTGTTCATGTAGGTAATGTTGCTTCCCTCGGTATCGTTTTTCTGATCCTTTGTGTTTTGACTTTTCTATCCGGTAAAATTTTCTCCAAAGAGAAGGCAAGCAATTCCAAGTTAGTTGCTAAAACTTCATGGGCTGTGTGGATTCTTGCTGGAGGGATTGTGATCTTTTTACTTCGTCCCAATATTCAACATGCCCAAAATTATCACTCGCATGTGGTTTACCCAACAAAAACGATTGAGGTGCTCAATAAGCTCAATGAGGTTTCACAACCGGATGATTTCGTGGTTACCTGGTGGGATTATGGTTCTGGCTGTTGGTTTTACGGGGGGGCACGTACCTTTACTTCCCCTGCTCATCAGACTTTTGATAATTATTTAACCTCCGAAATTTTACGTTCCCGAAATTCAACCAGAGCAGTCAATCTTGCACGGCTTAAAACGGAAACTTATGTCGATATAAAGGATAAAAGCTCAAGGGGAGAATCCACTTATGGAACTGCTGTTCAGGCAATTTTCAAGGATGGAAAATCTGATCTAACTTTTTATCAAGGTATTTTGCATGATTTGGAGAAAGGCACTTATCCGCTCCCTCCTCAATCTCGGGATATCTTTTTGTTTCTACCCTATGAGATATTACGGATATTTCCGACTATTCTGAGTTTTAGCTCAAGAAATCTTTATTTTTCCGATGGACAGTCAGAAAAAAGTAACGCATCGAGAGAACCATTAATGAAAATTCTTAGAAATGGAAGAAAAGAGGGCTTTTCATTCAAATTTGATGAAGGTTTTCGTTTTGATCAACAGGGAAATTTACGCTTGGAGTCGGATCAATCAGGGTTTGTGCCTTACTCACAACTATGGAGCACTACAGGTATATCAGGAGATAAAGCCAGGCTTGTCTCTTCGATATCTGTAGACGGATTTAAGATTAATTCAAAACCAGACCCACGCTCAAGTCGTGCTGTTCTTTTTATAGAAAAAACAAAAGATTTAGTTATTCTATCACCGGTTGTGCTGAATTCTACTTTTGCTAAACGCTTTCTCTTGGATAAGTTTGATGAAGAAGCCTTTTCTCATCCTAATTTCGATAAAGGGATGAATACCGTTCGCCAACCATTTATGGCTCAAGTTGACCCAAAGAGAAGTGCAAATGGATTTACACTCCAAATGGGTGGAGGGTATCAGGTAGAAGTAAATTTACAAACTCTTGAGGCCAATGTGCCTGGGGTGAAAGATTCGGTTCCGTTTGCTTTTCATCGCAGAATTCATGACGAGAAGAAAGGTGAGTTGATAAAGGTGCCATCACAACAAAAGGCTGATCCACAATTCCATCTTATCCAAACGAATTTACCTCGCTTTGCCTTAGGTGGTGCTTACACAGTACCCACGGCCGGAAAAAATGTTAAACAAATAGCTAAGTTATACGGATTCCCGGTAGCGGTGCTCTCACATTATTTAAAAGTTAAAGAAGATCATTTTTTTGAAGAGGGTGCCGAAGTGGAAATCCCTTCCCGTGGTTATCAGATGTCTCAGGCCTGGTTTTTTATGGATAATGAGGCTTTTGAGAGTATTTTAATACAGGGTTTTCTGATGGAGGAATTACCTGAAGAGAGCTTTGAAAAAATATTTTCAAGCCCTTGGGGGAAAGTTTATAAAATTAAGAAATCCTAATAAGAGTAATTTTTATGGACAAAATGCTAACATTAGGGTGAAGTTATATTTAGGATTCAACTTTTAATCTATGAAAAATAATTTATTTTGTTCCGTCTTTCTTTTTTGGTCAGCAATTCTTTTTTCACTAGAGGCACAAACAAAAGGAGCCATTATTATAGCATCCTTGGAGGGAGAAGTTACTGTAATAAATAATGAATCTCAATCTCCCGTTCCTTCTACTCAAGTAAAAGCAGGAGGGTTGATTTTCGACGGTCATACGGTAAAAACAGGTGCCGAAGGTAAAATCATTCTCTTGATGTCGAATGGAACTGTCTCGACTATAAAAGAAAATTCCACTGTCAATATTAAGGAATTTACGCAAGAAAAGTTTGATCCTTCCAAGAAAAAGCTCAGTGAGATGAAAGGCGAACCCAGTTCTTCCAAAACTGAAATAGATCTGGAAATGGGTGACATGATTTTAGATGTTAAAAAGTTGAATAAACGTTCTAGCTTCAATGTTCAGTCTCCAGTTGGTACCGCTGGAATTAGGGGCACTATTCCTTTATTTCAAGTTAGTAAAGGAAATGATGGCAGTATTCAGCAGGTCACTTCGATGTTAAAAGGAGAAATCGCATTTACTCCTAAAGGAGCCTTAAGTTCTACTTTATTAGGACCAGGGCAAAGCCTTTCCATCGGTATCGGAGCAAACGGTTTATTATTGCCTCCTACATTAGGAAAAGTTCCCCAGACTATTTTGGCTTCGATTGAATCAGAAATCGAAGCTTCTGGTGGAGTTACTGGTGTTAGTTCTGCGGATGATTCGAATGTTCCTGAAACTGGTGGGGATGTACAAGAAGATGAAGCTCCTTCCGAAGATGAACTTAATGAGGCTGATGATTCCAGAGGGGCTGCTGCCAAGGGGGTGGATGATAATAGCTCAAGTGAAGCTGTGGCAATGGACAAGGCAGGACTTATAGATTTAGATGATCAAGATCAGCTCGCAAAGATAGACACTTATGTCGAAGTTTCACAGAAGGCTTCACATAAATTGGATGAAAAAGTTGCAGCTCGCAGATCAGGGAGAAGGAATAGTGACAAGAACGAAGATGATTTTATTTCTGACTTGGCCGGAAACTTTGACGATGTTGTTGATGTAACAGTTGAGGCAGAAGCCCTCGACATTAAGGATGAGGCTATGTTTGAAAGTCTTTTAGAATCATCTGAAAACGCTGCTGATGTAAAAGAGGTTGTTACTGTGGCAGCAGAAATTGGTGCTAAAGACAAGGATAGCCTAGAATCTGTCTTCAAAAATGTGGATCAGGCGGATGCAGTTAAAGAAGTGGTTACCGTGGCTGCTGAGATTGGTGCGAAAGATAAGGATAACCTTGGTTCAGTTTTTAAAAATGCTGACAAGGCTGAAGATCTTAAGGAGGTCGTTACTGTAGCCGCTGAAATTGGTGCGAAAGATGTCACTAATCTAGGATCAGTTCTGCAAAATGCAGATAAAGCTGATTCATTGAATAAGGTTATGAAAGTAGCTAAGGAGAGTCTTGGGACAGGAGAGGAAGGAAACAAGAAACTTGATTCTTCTAGCTTGGATATTTTGTCATCAACTTTACAAAACGCAGACAAGGCTAATGACTTGGCTGAAGTTATGGAGGTTGCGGCAGATCTTGGTGCCCAAGACGCAACAAACCTTACAAATGTGTTTAAGAATGCGGATAAAGCTGATTCATTGAATAAGGTTATGAAAGTAGCTAAGGAGAGTCTTGGAACAGGAGAGGAAGGAAGCAAGAAACTTGATTCTTCTAGCTTGGATATTTTGTCATCAACTTTACAAAATGCTGACAAAGCTAATGACTTAGCTGAAGTAATGGAGGTGGCTGCTGAACTTGGAGCTCAGGATGCAGCCAATCTTACCAGTGTATTTCAAAATGCTGACAAGGCTGACTCACTTAATAAGGTAATGAAGGTTGCCAAGGAGAGCTTGGGGACAGCAGGAGAAGATGGAACAAAGCAGTTAGATTCTAGTAGTTTAAATATTCTTTCAAGTACTCTTCAGAATGCGGATCAGGCAGACTCTCTTGCTGCCGTTGTGGAGGTTGCAGCTGAGGTTGGAGCACAAGATGCAACTAACTTAACTTCAGTATTCCAGAATGCGGACAAAGCGGACGATCTCAAAGATGTTGTCTCCAAAGCGCAAGATGCTGGAGCTAGCGGGAGCTTAAGCGGAATCCTGCAAAAAGCAGACAGGGCTTCGGATTTTAAGAAAGTAACTGATCAACTTGATGGTGTTGCGCTGGAGGGAGGTTCGCTCGATGTTTTTGACAAAATTGAATCAGTCGCTGATGTTTTTGTTGCAGTTGCAGGAGATGATGAAATTGATCAAGATTTTGCTAAAAACATTCTTGGAAATACTGATTCAGTTGATGACATTAGGGACGCAGTGACTCTTGTGAAAGGTACAGGTGGAGTTACTGATTCCCAATCACTCATGGAATTTGCCTCAAAAGATGTTAGCGAGCTTAAAGCGATTAATGAAGTCGCCGAAAAACTTGGCTCAAGCGAAGCAGCTCTTTCTGCGTTTGTAAATGATGGTATAGATCAGGCTCTGCAATTGAGTGAAGCTATCGATTCTGGTGATCTGGACGCAGATGCCCTTGCTAGCGATATTGGTTCAGGAGGGTCTTTTAGTGAATTAGTCGAGGCTAGTGCTCTTGCTCAATTGGAAGCTAGATACGAAGGTAATCAGGAGTTTTTAGAAATTATTTCAGTCAATTCGAACAGGGCTCAAGATATATCATTCGCTCTCAGCTTCGTGGAGACAGGTTCAACCCAAGAAGCCGCCCTTTTATCAAATATTGATAAGATCGATGCCATTATGAGCTTGAGCAATAGATTTCAAGAAAATGAAGCAAATATGGTTATTGTTTACGATAACTTAGATGTTGCTGGGGCATTAGATGAATTGTCTCAGGAACTAAGCATTTACCCCAAAAGATTGGACATTGTTTTAGATAATGCTGAGTTGGCACCCTCTATTCTTTCAACCTACAGAGATTACGAGCTGGTTGGAGATCAAACTTTGCTTGCACAGATGTTCAGTTCCTCGCAAAACCTGCGAAATTTTGTCTCCAATGATGGATTATCTAAACTAATGAGAGATTTTCCCGCCTACGCATCAGAGATAGAAAAAAATGCAGAAATTGCAGGCGAAATAGTAGGAATGATTGAACTTGTGGGACCGAATTACGCGAACGATATTTTGGAAAACCTCGACAAATTTTCTGATTTGTCTGTTTTGATTAATCGCTCGCGAGGAGAATCTGCCAATCTCGATGCTCTCTTCAAACATATCGACTTTATTGCCGATTTAAGGAAATTGTCAGATCGTTATAAACAAGAAAATATAGCAGGTGGACAGGATGTATTGTTCGCGAATCTTGACTTATTTGAGAAAGATCCAGGTTATTTTCTCCTTGCCCAAGATGAACCTAAATTTTTCGTCAGATTATTTCAGGTTGTAGGCGATTTGTCCAAGGTGTCGTCAACTCTTGCGTATGAACTTCTTGATCTTGGTCTTGCCCGCGATGAGTTAATTGAAGTTCTTGGAGATATAATTACTGGAACCGATGTCAATGAACCTGAAAGCAAAGCTCCAAGCGATGAAGAAACTCTTTCAGAGTTAGAAAACTACAATTTTTTAAACTTAACATTGTCGCATGTTATTGAAGGCACAATCGACCCTGAATTAGTATTCTCTTCTGAAAGTGTTCAAGCGAGTAATTATTTTGAAGAATATTTCATAGTCTACGACGAATTAATGAGCTTAGATTCCTTTGATCACGATGAATCTTACCATGATGTTCACTCATCAGTTTCCGTAACATTGGCAGAAGATGAAGTTTTGATAAATGATGAAAATAGCGTGATGGATGACAAAGAATATGATCACGATATCATCAACGAAGGTATACTTGGCGGTGCCGAGTTAACAATTAATGAGGGTGAATATGATCTTTCTGTTTTTGATTATGAGAGTTTAGTTTTTGCTGCAACTGATAAGTTGTCTGTTTCTGGAGAGATTCTTTTAATTGGCTCAGAAAGCCTTACTGAAGCAATCTTTATTTCCGCAGGTTCTCTAGTCTTGGAAGAAAATACAAAAATTGATTTTAAAGGAGAAAGTCTTGGGATTGGATCGTTTGACAGTTTAGAGGTTATAAATGTTGATTTAACTGCAAATGACGAGATCGCTCTTGGATCATTAGAGAATCTGGTTATCAAAAACACATCTCTTATGACAACTGGGGGAACGGGGTCAGATTTTGTTCATTTGTTAGCCTACCAGCAAATTGAAATAGATAACCTTAGGTTCTCAGAGCAGTTACGCGAAATTAGTATGCAAGCAATGACAATCAATCTAATGAATCTCAACTTTCCTGAAAATTCTACGATCCTTTTACGGTCAGAATATGGTCCATTGTTAGATAAGTACCCCAACTTTGGGAAATCAGTTTATGGAAGGGTCAATTTCATTGATAATGTTCGATACAACAACAATCTTATTAATTCGAATGCAACCTTCGATCAATTTGGTTCTAATATCCATATATCGAAAATTCCTAAATAGAGTTTTCTAATCATGTGCTATTTTTATTCCCTCATATCTTTCTTTTTAGGAACAGCATTATTCCTAAACGCTCAGGATAATGCCTCTGCTAACATTTCACCCTCAGATACTGAAGCATTTCTAGATACTTCTTTCTTTGGAGATATTCTTGAGAATGTGCAAGAGCAGGATGCCATGGGCACTCAAAGGATAATTGATACAGAAGAGAGTGTTTTTAGTCCTTCCTTATCTTTAACCACATCATACAATTACTCCTCAAACCCACTTAAGGCTGAAGATAGTAGTCCCAGTTCATTAAATGATGGATTTTCTGCAAATTTGAATTTGGCTTTCAATCTTGGGGTAGGGGAATATCCCCTAGGCGATAACATTTTGTTAACGCCTGCCTTTTCACTTATGCAAATGCGAACATATAATGACCCGGCCAAAGATTTTGGCAATGATATGCAAGCTTTCGATGTGGATATTCAGGTCTTTGGCTTTTCTGTACCATTTGTTCTACCGGAAGATTTTACACTTTCCCTTGGCCATACATATGTTCGTCCAATTGCATTTCGTGACGATAATGTGATTAACTACACGAATACTCCGAGCGTGAGCCTTGCAAAGAATATCCCTTTAGAGAATGGAGACATTCTGACTCTTAGTGTTGGTGGTAGTTATTCATTCTCGGAGGGAGATACTCTTGAGGAAGCAATCGCTGACCCGGTTTATTACCAGTTTATCGAAGCAGTAATGCAAAGTAGTGGTTTGGATCCATTAACTGCACAACCAAGTAACTTGCAGGATTCATGGTCTCATATGGTAAATATTGCATACCTGAAACCTATTTCGGAACAAATCTCAATCATGCCCAGTTATGCATTTTCTAGAATCCAGTACTCGAAGGGAGCTAACACCGGCAGGCAGGATTATGTTCATAATTTAGGTGTAAATCTATCTTACTCATTTAGCGAATTAGTTAATTTTTCTTTGTTGTCCAATTACACATGGAAACTCAGTGATGATCCAAGTGTTCAAGAATATGAAGATTTTATAGGCGGGATAGTGGCTGGTTTTAATTATTCATTTTAAATAGTTTTTTCCAAGAAATCTCAGATGTACAAAATCTTCTTATTGGCATCGTCTTTATGTTTGTTTTGTAATCTTAATGCAGATTCTTCTGTCCAAATGGCAGAAAGGTTTCTCGGAGAGGGAGTTTCCCTTACGGATAGGGGAGAATTTGCTGAATCTGTAAAAATTCTAAACAGAGCGTTGGGAATATTAAGAGAGTTTCCCTCTAGTCATCCTTTGCGTGTAAGAATTGAAAAACAACTCAGAATTACCAAGGGTAAATCCGTTGTATCGAGGTATGAAAATCGTTCCCTTAGAAATAAAAATTCAGAGTTACTTCCGCTCAAAAATGAAAGCAATGATTATCTAGTTGCTCAAATATTTGGTAAAGTTTCCAGCAGAAAGGTTTGGTTACCGAGAGAAAATTTGGAATTAAACAATCCCGTTGCAGTTGGGAGAAGAATAACGGTCTTTCCCAATGCTGGAGTTGAACTCGTTAGTAATCCGACCAAGCACACGGTTATTCGATCTCTCAATGCATCATCGATTGATTTAATTAGTAGTGATGAGATCTCTTTGCATTCAGGGTTTTCTCTTCTTGGTGTATACAAAAACGATCATAAGTTTACTGTTGGTGCTCCTCAGACTAGTATTTCCATCAATTCTGATACACCTTTTGCATGCTTGTTTGAAGTTGCCACAAATGGCGGATTGAAATCCATTGCCTTACTTGGAAAAATCACTTTAACGAACGAGGAACATGAGATAGAGCTACTCCCCGGGGAACTTTGTTTCGCTATGCCAGGTGGAGGTTTTAGTCGGAAAATGTCGGTTGAACTAAGTACCTTAATGGTAACATCCAGGTTGATTACATCTTTTAGCAAGCCATTACCCTTTATGAATAAGTTAAAGCAACAGGCAATGATGCAGGCTTTGAGGACTCGCAAGCGTTACAGAACAGTGGTTGGAGATGCCAGGAATGGCACTGATTTTGAGGTTAAAGTTTTAGAATCCTCAAAACCTTAAATCCTGTGCTTTTTTAATCTACTTTATTTTCATTATTTCCGGAGCGAATAAAGCAGTAAGATTTTCATAATGGCTTATTCGGAGACGGTCTTTATTCTCAGCCTGTTTCGCTTCTTTAGCTATTTTTAGGATATCACCCCGCGATATGTTCATGATTTGGTTTAACTCCTCTTTGCTCAAGTCTCTCCTTTGGAATTCGTAGGTATACTCGTTACCATCAGCTGACATACCAATAAAGGAAACCGTTCCTTTTCGTTTTTTGATTGGGCTGATTATACGGAAAATATTCTCATCATGACCGAGTCTTTTGGGTTTATTTAAGCCAAGAATAGAAAAGCCGAATTTAACATCCCGTATTTCAAGATTTAAAGGCCGATTGATTTTCTCCATTACGGATGGTGGGCTCATTTTTCTGACTTCATGACTGAAGTATTTCGATTGATTATCTGCCAATGGACAGCAGATCCCATTGAAATAGGGGGCATGGAGGAAAACATTTGCATCTTCTTTGGTTAGCTTGGCACAGTTTTGATGAAGGGTATGGCAAATTTCAGCCTGAGCGGGCTCAGTTATAATAGCCAAACCGTTATTCTTGAGCAAACTGGGTAAGATCGAAAGAAGTTGTCTGTAATTCGAATCATCCCCTTCCTCATCGAGCAATTCATTAAGGGAGTACCCAAGCAGAATTAGGTCGTATCTTTTCCGGTTCTTTTCATCGNAGGGAAAATTTAAATCCATACGGGTCGTACTTATTCGACTATCGGGCCAAAGTCCACGGTTGGCCGCGTGCACTTTCTTTACAAATACCAGGCTCTTACTTGAATAATCCACAGCCTCTAATTGCATATGGTTCTCAATTCCCTGAGCCTTAAGAAAGTGCAGGCAGGATAATCCACTTGCTCCCGTACCTGAGCCTAGATCCAGAATTCGGACTGGACCTTTGGGAGGCGGAGTCCACTCGCGGAAATGGAACGCCTCTGCCATCGCAAACGACATCGCTGTCCATGTTCTTGGATAATAAAAATTACCGTATGCTAAAATGGAAAGATCTCGCCTCCCATAGGCGTCCGCATCAAAATCGCGGAATTTATTAAAGCGGTCACTCTGTTGTACGATTTCCTTCCGGATAAGATTGAGTAATTTATCCTCACTTAATTCCGGCCATTTCTGACATGCCTGCATCCACCACCAATCTTCAATGACAGTTGGGAAAGCTGGAACGATGGCAGTGGGTTGCATACCTATGAATTCAGATAAGCTAAGTAAAGAGGAACCAAACCATTCAGGCTGGGTTCTCTTGACTGGACATGGAGGAANGGCTTTAGATCTTTCCTCCGTAGACGGCCTGATCGCCCAATTGCTCTTCAATACGAAGCAGTTGGTTGTACTTACATATACGGTCAGTACGGGAAAGAGAGCCAGTCTTGATTTGGCCGGCATTGGTGGCGACTGAGATATCAGCAATGGTTACATCTTCCGTCTCACCGGAACGGTGGGAGATCACAGAAGTGTACTGGGCTTCCTTAGCCATTTCCACTGCGTCAAAAGTCTCGGTGAGGGAGCCAATCTGATTTACTTTTACCAGAATGGAGTTTCCAACACCCTGATCGATTCCTTTTTTGAGGAAGTCGACATTGGTCACGAAAAGATCATCCCCTACGAGTTGAACGCGGTCACCGATCGAATCGGTAAGTTTTTTCCATCCGGTCCAGTCGTTCTCGTCGCATCCATCTTCGATCGATTTAATGGGGAATTTGTTTACCAACTCCTCATAGAAAGCAACCATTTCATCGGAGTCACGCTCGGAACCATCACTTTTACCGAATACATATTTTCCTTTTTCTTTATCGAAAAATTCGGATGAAGCCACATCGAGTGCAAATACGATCTCATCGCCCAATTTATAGCCTGCTTTTTCAACAGCTACAGAAAGAGATTCAAGGGCAGCCACATTACTTGCAAGATTGGGGGCAAACCCTCCCTCATCGCCAACCGCTGTGGAAAGTCCCTGGTCCTTAAGTACTTTTTTTAGGGAATGAAAGATTTCACAACCCATACGAAGTGCTTCCCTAAAGGAAGGAGCTCCGATTGGCATAATCATAAATTCCTGGACATCGATGGGGGCATCGGAATGGGAACCACCATTCAGAACATTCATCATCGGGACGGGTAACACCTTGGAGTTTGGTCCGCCAAGGTATTTATAAAGGGGTAGTCCGCATGCGGCGGCTGCAGCATGAGCGGTGGCCATGGATGCACCAAGGATTGCATTGGCACCTAAAACGGATTTGTTGGGTGTTCCGTCTAGATCCAACATGGCCTGGTCGATCCCAGCCTGGTCAGTGGCGTCCAATCCGACCAATGTTTCTGCAATCTTGGTGTTAACATTTTCAATCGCCTGAGAAACTCCTTTGCCCACGTAGCGGGAAGCATCGCCATCTCTTAGTTCAATGGCTTCGTGCTCGCCGGTACTTGCTCCTGAGGGAACGGCAGCTCTGCCGAATGCTCCGCTGCTTAGTTCGACCTCAACTTCAACCGTTGGGTTGCCGCGTGAATCGATAATTTCTCGACCGTGTACTTCAATGATGTGCGTCATGTTATTTAAGTGCAGATGGGGGTTGGGCGCATTTGCGCATTTGAAAACCTGATATCATGGGATTACCGCGAATTTTGTCAAAAGTCTTCGCATAAATTTGAAAGACAATGAAACGCTTGATTCTCGCAATTTCCGATCCGGGAACTTATAACCAAATTCTTACTTTAAATTATGGGCAAGCCACGCAATGCAATTTCACCCACTCGCGAGGAAGATTATCCCGAGTGGTACCAACAAGTCGTTAAAGCCGCCGATTTGGCGGAGAACACTCCTGTACGCGGATGCATGGTGATCAAGCCGTGGGGTTACGGCATCTGGGAAAATATCCGGGACTCACTTGATACGATGTTTAAAGAGACCGGTCATAAGAATGCGTATTTCCCACTATTTATTCCAAAAAGTTTCCTTCAAAGGGAGGCCGAGCATGTCGATGGCTTTGCTAAGGAATGTGCCGTGGTTACCCATTCACGCCTCGAAGCCGATGCGGATGGAATTTTACAACCAGCAGGTGAATTGGATGAACCACTGATTGTTCGACCCACTTCAGAGACCATCATCGGAGAATTATTCGCCCGTTGGGTCCAGTCATACCGGGATCTTCCCTTATTGATTAATCAATGGGCCAATGTGGTACGCTGGGAAATGCGTCCCCGTCTTTTTCTCCGTACCGCGGAATTTCTCTGGCAGGAAGGACATACCGTTCATGCTTCTCCTGAGGAAGCGATGGAGGAAACCCGTTTGATTCTCAAACTGTATGCTGATTTTGCTGAGAACTGGCTCGCCATGCCTGTGCTTTGCGGAGAAAAGACAGAGTCAGAGCGTTTCCCGGGTGCGGAAAGTACCCTGTGTATCGAGGCGATGATGCAGGACCGTAAAGCCCTGCAGGCAGGTACATCTCATTTCCTCGGCCAAAACTTCTCCAAGGCCTGTGGTATTAAATTTCAAAGTGTTGAAGGGAAGGAAGAGCTTGGCTGGACCACATCATGGGGGGTATCTACCCGCCTGATCGGGGGAATGATCATGACCCATGCAGATGATGACGGTCTTGTGGTTCCACCCAAAGTGGCTCCCACCCATGCTGTGATCCTGCCGGTCACACCCAAGGAGGATACCCGTGCTCAGGTATTGGAGGCGTCTGAAGAATTAGCCAAGGAATTACAGGCTCAGACTTTTTCGGGTGGTTCAATCCGTGTGGATGTGGATGATCGTGATCTGCGCGGAGGTGAAAAATATTGGAGTTGGGTGAAGAAGGGAATCCCTCTAACTATTGAGATTGGTCCCCGTGACCTAGAAAAAGGAACTGTTTTTGTTGGCCGTCGAGATAAGGGTGCTCAGCGCGAAGGAATGGAGCGTCAATCATTCGTTGAGCAAGTGCCCAATATTCTCGATGAGATGCAAGCTAACCTGTTTGCCCGGGCTTTGGCTTTTCGTGAGGAGAACACCGTGACCATCGAAAGTAAGAATGAGCTCTATGCATACTTTACCCCAAAGAATAAATCCAAACCGGAAATTCATGGTGGGTTTGCTCTGGCACATTGGGATCGTGACCCACAATGGGAAGAACAATTGAAAAATGATCTCAAAGTGACAGTCCGTTGCATTCCTGAAGAGATTGGCGAAACAGGCAGCTGTATTTTCAGTGGGAACCCAAGTCCCGGACGGGTGG
>PATX01000016.1 GCA_002713685.1 Opitutia bacterium
GGTGGTGGTTTTCCCATGGGTTCCGGCAACCACAACGGCGGGACGATTACCAATCAGATCCTCCCCGATCAATTGGGGCAAGGAAACGAATTCAATCTTACGGGTACGGAGCAGATATTCGACCTGGGGATTTCCCCTGGACACCGCATTACCCACAACCACACGGTCCGGCCTCCAGTCGAGCATCTCTTGCTCGGCAAATCCCTCGAACAAATCGATCCCGGCCGACTCGAGCACATCGGACATCGGTGGATACACCCCTGCATCCGATCCGGCCACATCATGGCCCATCTTTTTCAAAAGCACGGCCGCATTACCCATAGCCGTACCACATACCCCAATAAAAAACACCCGCATGTAATGAATATTGAAAAAATCAGCCAATAAACGGAAGACAAAAAGGTTTTGCCTCGACTTCACCCCCTTTTTTCGGGAAACCGAGGAGAATGACTGATCAAAACCTTAAAATTTTAGTTATCGGAAGCGGTGGTCGCGAACATAGCATTGCGAAAGTGTGTGCCCAAAGCCCACGGGTGGATCAAGTGATGGTCACACCGGGAAATGGCGGGATCAATCGAGAATTTACATCCTTCACGGTGGGCGTTGAAGATAATGAGGGAATTTTGAAACTGGCCCAAGATCAAAAGATTGACCTGGTGGTGGTTGGGCCCGAGGTACCTTTATGTAATGGATTGGTGGATGCACTCAACGAGCAGGGAATCCTGGCGTACGGGCCAGACGCGGCAGGTGCACGACTGGAAGGAAGTAAGGCATACACCAAGGATTTTCTCGCGAAGTATTCCATACCCACCGCTGCCTATGGAAATTTCTCCGAAGTTTCTCCCGCTCTCCAATACCTGCAGACATGCCAACTCCCCGTCGTGGTTAAGGCAAGCGGATTGGCTGCCGGCAAAGGAGTGCTCATTTGTGAAAGTATGGAAGAGGCACAGGCAGCCGTAGAGGATATGCTAAGTGGTGAAAGTTTCGGAGAAAGCGGCAAGGAAGTGGTGATTGAAGAATTCCTTGAGGGAGAGGAGGCATCTCTGCATCTAATTTGCTCTGGCGAAAGTTATGTAGCCATGCCCATGAGCCAGGACCATAAAAAAGTGGGTGAAGGAGATACTGGTCTGAATACAGGAGGCATGGGGGCGTATGCCCCGACTTCTTTGGTGACCCCGGAGATGCTATCCAAGTATGAGGAAGAAATTGTACGCCCCACATTGGCAGGACTGAAAGCGGAGGGAGTCAATTTTCGGGGAACCCTTTATATCGGATTGATGCTAACAGAGACTGGGGCAAAAGTTCTGGAATTTAATGTTCGTTTCGGGGATCCTGAAACTCAGGTGATCCTCCCCCTGCTTGCCGATGATTTGGTGGAATTACTCTTACAATCTGCAAGAGGTGAAAAAATGCCGGATAAAGTGGCTTTCAAAAATGAATCCGCCATGGTGGTGGTACTTGCGAGCAAGGGCTACCCGGGTTCTTATCCCAAGGGCGAAATAATTACTGAAGCCCCCGACTCCATTGATAATGCCGTGCTTATTCATGCAGGTACTCAGGAAAAAGACGGACAGGTCGTGACCGCAGGAGGCCGGGTGCTCGGGGCGGTGGGGATCGGAAATACATTGGTAGAGGCTAAGGAGAAGGCTTATAAAATGGCGGAAGCAGTAAATTTTGAAAGTAAGTATTTTCGGTCAGATATTGGACACCGTGAATTTTCTCGATCCTGATACGATTAACCCTTGCTTTTTTAGACTCTGATTGGAAGAGTATTCTATACCGAAATGGGACGTAAGAGCAGAGAAAAAAAAGAGCGGAAAAGGGAAAAACTAATTGTTTTTGTCTGCACGGCCAATGTCTGCAGAAGTCCGATGGCCGAAAAGCTTTTCATTGATGCGCTGGAGAAAGCAGAGAGCAAAAAAAATATCAAGGTATTCTCTGCCGGAATTTCAGCCATGGATGGAGATCAGGCATCAGAAAATTCAATACAGGCATGTGAGGAAATCGGGCTCGATTTAAAAGATCATCGAAGTGCGGCTCTGACTCGTGCGACAGCCGAAAATGCATCCGCGATTTTTTGCATGACAGAGTCCCACCGAGCACTTCTGCAAATGTATTTTGATCTTCCCGAAAAAACCCAAATATTTTTAATGCGTGAATTTATTGAGGATGGAAGCAAGGAATTACCCGATCCATTCGGACAAAGTCTTGAAGTATACAGGGATTGTCGCGAAAATATGAAAGAAGCCCTCCCCTCCCTCCTCAACTGGGTTGAGAAAAACCTGTAATCTTTTAATTTAAATTAATAATGAGCACCACCGCCTTAGTCGAACCCACTACAACAAAATCCCTGGATGATCGTCCTCTCTCTGAAGTCGATCCAGCCATTCATGCCGTTCTTGAAGACGAGAAACAAAGACAAAGCACTCACATTGAACTGATTGCTTCTGAAAACTTCACTCTTCCTGCGATTATCGAAACCACCGGGAGCGTACTGACCAATAAGTATGCGGAAGGATACCCGGCCAAACGTTACTATGGAGGTTGCGAACATGTGGATGTGGCAGAAAGCCTCGCAATTGAGCGGGCCAAAACATTGTTCGGTGCAGAATATGCCAATGTTCAACCCCATTCCGGAAGCCAGGCAAACACCGCAGTGTATTTTGCAATGCTGCAACCAGGTGACAAAATTCTGACCATGAGCCTGCAGGATGGCGGTCATCTGACTCATGGACACCCTAAGAATTGTAGTGGTATGCTTTACAATGTGGTCAATTACGGTGTGAATCCTGATACTGGATATATCGACTACGATGAGATCGAGCGATTAGCCGAAACGGAAAAACCAAAATTAATCACCGTGGGTGCCTCCGCTTATCCCAGAACCATCGATTTCGAAAGAATGGGAGCAATCGCAAAGGCAAATGGAGCTCTACTCCTTGCTGATATTGCTCATATTGCGGGATTGGTCGCAGCCGGCTTGCACCCATCACCCGTTCCTCACGCTGATTTTGTAACCACCACAACCCACAAAACTTTGCGTGGACCAAGAGGCGGACTTATCCTCTGTAAGGAAGAGTATGGCAAAGCCATCGACTCAGCGGTATTCCCCGGTAATCAAGGTGGTCCTTTGATGCATGTGATTGCAGGCAAAGCGGTCTGCTTCGGTGAAGCGGCCAAGGAAGATTTCAAACATTATCAGCAGCAGGTTAAGAACAACGCCCATTGTCTTGCCGAATCTTTAATTTCTAAGGGCTTTCATCTGGTAAGCGGTGGGAGCGATAATCATTTAATGTTACTGGATCTTCGTCCGTCTCATCCGGAATTAACGGGGAAACAAGGGCAACTTGCCCTGGAAAAAGCAAATGTTACGCTTAACCGAAACACCGTTCCTGGAGAGACAAGGAGTCCATTCCAAACAAGTGGTTTGCGGATCGGAACACCGGCGGTTACTTCCCGGGGAATGCTGGAAGACTCCATGGTCGAGATCGCAAACATCATAACCGCTGTATTGCAAGACATTGAAAATGAATCTGCCTTGCTTGCCGCTCAACAGAAGGCGCTTGCCCTTTGTGCCAAATTTCCCCTACCTTACTGAAAATTGTTTTGCTAACTTTTTAAATACTAATTCTCATATGAAAAAATCTCAGCATCGTAAAAAAGGGTTCACTCTTATCGAGCTCTTGGTCGTTATCACTATTATTGGAATTCTAGCTGGTATAGCTATCTCCTCGTTCGGAGGAATATTTGGAGCAGCCGGCCAGCTCGCTGCTGAAGACTCCCTTCATTCAATTTATAAAGGACTTGTTCAGAAATATAAAGGGCAAGTGAAGTTTCCAAAGGGAGAAACTCTCGATGAAGAAAGCCCTGCAGGTTTTGCTGTTTGGTTCAGAAATAAAACCAGACATACAGAATCAGGCTTATGGTATATTGACGAGGATGACAAAGCACTCGCTTTGACTGAAGATGAAGACGCTGCTGGAATCCCAAGCACTATGCCGACTGATGTGGGTGATTTAGACGACGATCAAAAGAATGCCATGGCTTGGTCCATTGCGATTCCCGGTGAAGATGCTAATCCAAAACTTGAGCAAAATCTTAGAAGTGGTCCTTTCCCGGTTATGTGGACTCGTGGGCATGAAGGGGATGAAGGCACATGGGACCCCGATTCTCCCTGGAGTGGAGACGGAGGGCATGTTCTTTTTTCAAACGGTAAGGTCGAATTTTATGAGAACACCAAAGGAGCAGACGAAAGTGGCGTATTTAACATCGCCTCCAAAGACGATGATGATGATGATGCCGATATCGAACAAACTGCAGATCCAGAACAGGCTCTTCCCGAAGACTGGCAAGTCATACTGATTGACGACTAAATCTCTTTCTCCTCATCCGATAAAAAAAGATTTTGTAGGCACCTTGCTTTTTGGCAAGCAAGGCAGAGCCAAGGTTCATGCAGAATCTTCCGGACACGAACCCATAGCACTTGCACGGGGAGCCTCATCTACGGCCCTTCATGGGGATTTAGTTGAATTAAGGGCATTACCGCCCAAAAAAAATAAATTTGACCGAAGAAAGAAAAAATTCCGTGATCAAAAATCTCGGTATGAAGTCCGTAAAATAATCCGTAGGAAGACCCACGAATTCCTGGGTTTTCTTAAGAAAGACTTAGGTAGGTATTTGGTAGAAGCCGAAAACTCGCGGCTTTTCATTCCTTTTAAGATTCTTGGAGATACACGTAAAGGAAACCCGGGCGACAAGGTGGTGGCACAGTTTGTAAGATGGGATCCACCCGCAAGGATTCCAACCTGTAAAATTATTCGTGTCCTCGGGCCTGGGGGTGAAGCAAGTACTGATCATCTCGGAATTTTAGCAAAGTTTGGTTTATCACCCACATTTTCGGCTAAAGTCGAAGAGGAAGCTAAAGCACTTGCAAGTCCTGTATCCAAGGACGACTTAAAACACCGAGTTGATTACCGGGATGTTTTCACCATCACCATCGACCCTTTGGATGCGAGAGATTTTGACGATGCCATCTCTCTCAAAAAAATAGATAATAATGTTTGGGAGGCAGGTGTGCACATAGCCGATGTTTCAAACTATGTCCGTGACCAAACTGCGACAGACCGGGAAGCCAAAAAACGTGGAAATTCAACTTACCTGGTGGGTGAGGTGGTACCCATGCTTCCGCATAGCCTATCGAGCGGAATATGCAGTTTGGTTGAGGGTGAAGATAGACTGACCAAATGTGTTCGTTTCCACTTCGATCAGAATGGTAAAATTTTAAAATCTGATATTATTGAAAGTGTAATCCGGAGCGATAAACGCCTAACCTATGAACAGGCCATTCTTTTTCTCCAATCAAAATCCCCTGAAGAAATTAAAGCGGCTAAACCACCTCCCAGTCGATACTCAGGAAATCCGGGAAAACCATTGGGCGAAATCGATACCAAAATGCTCACCGAAATTGGAGAATCGATCAGAACTCTTTGGAGATTTGCCTCTAAATTAAGAAAATCCCGATTTGAAAACGGTGCCCTTAATCTAGATTCCGGCGATATAAAAATCCTGGTTGATGAAAAAGGAGAACCTGAACAGGTTCTGCAAACAGAGAACGATGAGAGTCATCAACTGGTTGAAGAATTGATGCTTTTAGCCAATGAAACAATCGCCAAAGAATTAAGAAAGAAAGGACTTCCCGGAATTTACAGGGTACACCCGGACCCCGACGAGGAAAACTTGGAGGAGCTTCGCCATTTCCTTCAATTATTTGGGATTTCTTGCGGAGAACTTACCTCGAAAAAAGAAGTGTCAAAAGCTCTAACCCTCATTCATAAGCACCCCATCAGTCAGGTACTTCGAATCAAATTCCTTCGAAGCCTCAAGCAGGCATGTTATAGACATACTCCAGACGGTCATTACGGGCTAGCAAAGACTGACTATCTGCACTTCACCTCCCCCATCCGTAGATATTCTGATCTGGTGGTGCACCGAGTTATTGAAGACTATCTTCGTAAAAATAGATCTAAGAAGTCGGGTTCTGAAAAATTTGAGAGTCTCGCCAAGCATCTCTCTTCGACTGAACGAACAAGTGTGGATGCAGAGAGAGAATCAATCAAAGATAAGCTTTTGTTCATCTACCAAAAAGAAATGGGGAAACGACCGCCTGTTCGACACAAAGCAATAATAACGGAAATCGCACGCAGGGGTTTCTTCATCGAAATCATCGATACCCTCGCCCGCGGATTTGTACCGATTAGAACTCTCCCCCGAGACTTACGCTATCGATTATCCTCAAATGGAACGGCACTCGTCGGTAAAAACCCAAAACATCGATTAAAATTAGGACAGGAAATTGATGTCGTTATTGATAAGGTCTTCCCCTCAGACAAACAACTGGACTTTCGATTGGCGTAAACAGGCTTGCCATCGCTCGCCCCAGATACAATTTCATTTTTCTAATGAAAAACTTTCACACCGAAAGCCTAGCGGAAATTTGGCACAGGGCTGTAAACCTTTACGAATCAGGTCATCAAAATTCAGACGAATTCCCCATAGAAAAAGACCTGTCATTTTTACAAAGTTTAGGGATGAACAAAATGGATGTTTTTGACTTTGCCGAGGATTGGGTATGCGAAGGCGAGCCTGATCTTGCTTCATTCCTCCTTATTCATGAACACCGAAGGGACTATTTTTGGGAAGTACAGAACCGGATTGAATCTACCCACAGACTGGACCCAACCAGCTTACCTGCTAAAGACTCGGAAATCGAAGGGATACGCTGGCTCCCGAGAATTATTCCCAAAGCGAAAGCAAAACTCCGTGGAGAACTCCCTACGGAAACCATGTTTTGCTGTGGAGGGGATCGAAATTTCTTTCACCATAATAGGATACATCCTTCAGAATTTTTGGGCGCGGTAAGACGGGCTGGTGATGATGATCAGAAAATAATCGACTGGGTAGTTCAAAAAGTGAAAAACAACTGATTCAAAATTTATGAAATTCGAAAAATATCACGCTCTTGGAAATGATTATCTTGTCTACGATCCGCCAAGTGGGGATCATGAATTTTCTTCGGAGGAAATCATCCGTATTTGCCATCGTAATTTTGGTCTTGGATCTGATGGTATCTTAGTTGGACCACTCCAAACTGATAAAGCAGAATTTGGTCTTCGAATTCTTAATCCTGATGGCAGTGAAGCTGAAAAAAGTGGAAACGGACTGCGAATTTTTGCGAGATATCTATTTGACCAAAAAAAGGTTGGGTCCTCTCCATTCACTGTCGATACTCTCGGTGGAATCGTAACTTGTGAAGTCAGTGATGATGCCTCATCTATTTCAGTGGAAATGGGACAGGTAAGCTTTCATAGCGATGTGATTCCCGTATCTGTAGAGGGAGAGGCACGCGAAGTCTTAAATGAAGAAATCAACCTGAATGGCAAAACCTATAAATATTATGCGGGTACAATTGGAAATCCTCATTGCGTAGTCCCATTAACTGACATCTCTGAAGCGCTTGCCAAACAATTGGGCCCAGAACTTGAGAATCACCCTCTATTTCCCAATCGAACGAATGTGCAACTCCTGCAAATTTTGGATAGAAACCGCATTCGTATTGAAATCTGGGAACGAGGTGCCGGTTACACCCTAGCTTCTGGAAGCAGTAGTTCTGCCGCCGGTGCAGTTGCCCGAAAAATGGGAGCCTGTGACCAAGAAATTACTGTTGAAATGCCAGGGGGAGAAATTGGGCTGGTGATCGATGACGATTATAATGTTAAAATGACTGGTCCTGCCACTCGTGTTGCAACCATGAACATGGATATGGAATGTCTTGGCGGGTAGCCTATTTTTTTCTGGCAATCCAAAACCTGCAATCGTCTGAATATTGATTAACCAGATTGGTTTCCTTAGAAATTTTGGATTTTACAATATCCCTCTCGACTGAAAAACCAGCTTTAACTAAATCAAAACGAACATCCTCGACATCGGGGACATGAATAAAGAGTTTACCACGAGGAGTTTCTTCAAAACGATCACCAAACTCTAAAAGTTCAGTATTCTGCTGCCCTTTTCTCCATTTTTTCCTCTCAACAGTCCAAAACTTTTTCCATTTTGGCATCATTCTATCGTGACTTGTGAACACAAAATAACCACCCGGAAGCAATACTCTTTGTATTTCCTGCATTGCCTGGAACCGATTCTTTCTTCCGGGTATTTGCATAAGACCGTTGAATCCAAAGATTGCACCTTCAAAAGATTCATCTCCAAAATTTAAATCGGTGGCATCTTCTTTTTTAAAAATAATTTCAGTTTTAAATTTATTATTAAGTCTTCTCGCCCTTTGGATCATTCGCTTGGAAAAATCAGTGGCAGTAAGTTTGGTATACCCCTTTTTCCAAAGACCAAAGCTTATTCTTCCTGTCCCGCACCCAAGTTCCAAAAGCTTAAGATTTCGATTCGGAAAAGTTTTGGAAAAAACGATTTCTTCCGAATTCCATAATCCTACTTTTTCAGTTGCTTCCTGATAATGTTCCAAAACTGGTAAGTTTGAAAAATATCTTAATATTTCCGATGAACTTACTTTTTCCATGATTTATTCTGTGCGAAGGAATTAATTTCGTTTTATCTTAAGACTTGAGAAGATGACGCTTGCAAAAATGCTTTAAAATTGTTTTGTTATTCAACTTTTCTACCCATGAAGGCTACCATAAAAACCCAAGGAAGTCAGTTTACTGTTCAAAAAGGCGATAAGCTCTCGTTGAACCGTTTTCCTGACACAAATCAAGGTGATCAAGTAAAAATCGACCAAGTACTCATGGTCGTAGATGAAGGTAAGGCAACTTTTGGCTCACCCACGATCGAGGGAGCAACCGTTACTGCTAAGATCCTCGAAAATAAGAAAGATAAGAAAATTATCGTGTTTAAAAAGAAACGTCGTCAAGGGTACAAACGCCGTCGAGGTCACAGGCAACATTTATCAGTAGTCGAAATTGAATCCATTGATTTGAAGTAATTTCAACCCACTCTTTCCCATGGCACATAAAAAAGGACAAGGAACTTCCAAAAACGGAAGAGATAGTAACAGCAAACGCTTAGGTGTAAAAAAATTCGGCGGAGAATCCGTTCTTGCCGGAAACATCATCCTCAGGCAAAGAGGCACTAAATACCATCCAGGTGCGAATGTTGGTTTAGGCAAAGATTTTACTCTATTTGCCCTGACCCCAGGCAAGGTTCAATTTGATAAGCCTCATCGCTTGGTAAATGTAGTTAGCGAATAAGCTTTCTTTCAGTTTCAGTTATTTGGTTTTCCTGAAAGGTATAAATTATGGAAGACCACAATCAAGTTGAGTCAACCGAGGGTACTGAATCTGATAGTAGCAATCTATTGGTCGATTTAAATTTTGAGGAGACTCGAGTACTAGGTTCATTAATTGAAAAAGAACTTACAACCCCAGAATACTACCCTCTAACTTTGAATTCTCTGGTTTCGGCCTGTAACCAGAAAAATAACCGTTTACCAAAGTCCAATCTCGATGAAGACGAGATTTCCAAGACAATTGAAGAGCTAAGAATTAAGCGACTGGTTCACAGGGTGGACTTGGTTGGATCCAGAGTTCCNAAATTTCAGCACAATGCGGAAAAAGAACTCGATTTAATCAAGGCAGAAAGNTCTCTGGTCGCNGAGTTGCTTAACCGNGGACCGCAAACTTCAGGTGAATTAAATTCCAGGGCAGCCAGAATGTTTGAATTCGACGGTTTGCAAGATGTGGAAGACACTCTTCAGGATATGATGGAAAGAAGTCCATCCCTGGTCGGGATCATGGACCCTCGGCCCGGACAAAAGGAAAAAAGATGGTTTCATAAATTTGGCCCCCCTCCAAAATTAGAGAATTTAGATGACGGATCTTCTGTCTATGTACCCGCACCGGACCAAAGGTTGGAAAAGGTCGAGGTGATCATGGGAGAATTTAAAGATCTAAAAGAGGAAGTGGAAGCACTACGATATCAATTACGGGAACTATCAGATGAATATCGTAATTTTCGTAAGCAGTTCGAATAAGGCTCTTAAAGTCTGGCAGTATTATTTGCGAGAGAGACGCAAAATTCCTCGTAAGTCCTTAATAAACCCTCTTCAAGTCGTATCTTAGCTTTCCATCCGAGTTTTTCGGCTAAAGAAACATCCAATCGTTTCAAAGGCATTCCATCCGGTTTCGAAAGATCATTGCTGATTGTGCCCTCATAACCGATCACTTCTTTGACTAGATTAGCAATTTCCTGAATCGAATGATCAGTGCCGGTACCGAGGTTGATCCAGTCTGGGGGAGTCTCATTTTCAAGCAAAAACAAAAGTCCGGATGCTAAATCATCCACATGCATAAGTTCTCTTCGTGGAGTACCCGTTCCCCAAATAACAACCTCTTCTAAATCATTAAGTTTAGCTTCATGAAACCTGCGAATCAAAGCGGGTAATACATGAGAGTTTTCGGGGTGATAATTATCTCCAGGACCATAAAGATTAGTAGGCATCGCACTATGAAAAAGAACTCCATATTGCGTACGGTAATGCCTACACATTTCGAGACCGGCAATTTTTGCCAATGCATAGGCTTCGTTGGTCTTTTCAAGAGGTCCGGTCAGCAGATAATCCTCTTTTATAGGTTGTTGAGACCTAGATGGATAGATACAAGAGCTTCCAAGGTTTAAAAAACGGGAAACCCCATTTTTCCAAGCAGAGTGGATCAAGTTAGCATTGAGGATCAGATTCTGATGAATAAATTCTGCTGGATAAGTCGAATTTGCATGGATACCTCCGACTCTAGCTGCTGCATTTATAATATAGTCAGGTTTTTCGTCAGATAAAAACTGTTCAACGCTTGTTTGATCGAGCAAATCCAGTTGTTTACGATCCGCTAGAAGGAGTGTCCATGTAGGGCAATTTTTTTCTACCGCTCGCACCAACGCAGAGCCCACCATTCCTCGGTGACCCGTAATAAAGACTTTTGGCATTAGGAAAGATTAGCTTCGGCTAATGCCTTTTCTCTTTGGGCCAGCTTCATATCTTCTTGCACCATCAAGGCAACCAATTCCTTGAAGGTGGTCTTTGGCTCCCACCCAAGCTGTTTTTTAGCTTTCTCAGGATTACCAATCAGCAGATCCACTTCAGCGGGTCTTTCGTATTTTTTGTCAAAACCGACAAACTCTTTCCAATCCATATCCATACATGCGAAAGTCTCTTGCAGGAATTCACGAACCGTGTGGGTTTCATTAGTCGCAATTACATAATCATCCGGCTCGTCTTGTTGAAGCATGAGCCACATTGCCTCCACATATTCCTTTGCATAGCCCCAATCTCTCTTTGAGTCCAAATTCCCGAGAATAAGCTTTTTCTGCAGGCCCAATTTGATACGAGTGGCTGCTCTGGTAATTTTGCGGGTTACGAAAGTTTCTCCNCGTCGGGGAGATTCATGATTAAATAGAATTCCACTACTTGCATGCATGTTGTAAGACTCGCGATAATTAATCGTCAGCCAATGGGCATACACCTTTGCACAGGCATAGGGTGAACGCGGCCATAATGGAGTGGTTTCCACTTGAGGTACCTCTTGGACTTTCCCAAACATCTCTGATGAGGACGCCTGATAATAGCGGACTTTTTCAACCAGACCAGCCTCCCGAATTGCTTCTAGAATTCTTACTGCACCNAGACCCGTCACATCACCGGTATATTCTGGAATGTCAAAAGATACCCTCACATGACTTTGTGCACCCAAGTTATAAATTTCGTCGGGTTGTAATTCATACAAGAGCTTCACTAACTGAACGGCGTCTGCCAGATCTCCATAGTGCAGATATAAGTTTGTATCATCCACTAAAGGATCCTTGTAAAGGTGATCCAGACGATCCGTATTAAAGGTTGAAGCACGACGAACAATCCCATGAACTTCATATCCTTTCTCTAGAAGTAATTCTGCAAGATAGGATCCATCCTGTCCGGTAATTCCTGTTATAAGAGCTTTTTTCATTAGGATCTCTATCTTTACATCCTNAACCCTTTCTCGTAAAGAATGGTTTATCTTTTAAAATCAATGCGTTGACAGTCTATTCAGGGTTATTAGATTGAAGTCTCTTTTAAAGAGGGGGGATTAGCTCAGTTGGTTAGAGCGCATGCATGACACGCATGAGGTCGGCAGTTCGAATCTGCCATCTCCCACCATTTTGAATTTTAAAATTTTAAGATCGAAGTAAAATATCAGTAGGCATTATTTGCATAATGATTGATACAAATTAACCATTTTTCAATTCTGCTAGAAAAATTAATTTTAAAATCTTAATATAATCTTACTGACCAGGAGTGGACCAATTAGAGTTAGTGTAAGAGTAGAACTTTCGCTCACCTTCGGAGTATTCAAAGTACAACCAACCGCTCTCACTTACAGAGTAGAGATAAGCTTTGTCTGATTGTGTACTGTCAAAGTAAGTAGGGCCGGTCCACAACCAACCAAGTTCGCTATCATAAAACCAATAATTTCCATCTTCAGCTTCAACGGCATTTAACCAGCCAAGCTCAACATGGTAGATCCAACCATTGGAAGCATCATAAAAATAACCGAGCCAATCGAGTGTATACCAATCTCCTTTAGTGCCGTCATCAATCTTAGCCAGACCAGAACTGATTTCGGATATATCCGGAGTGGAAACGGCGGCGAAGGTGGTGAAGTGATCGGTGGTCATGGTCAAAGTACTGCTGTTTTTATCCCATGTGCTTGTCTTTGCCTTATCCCATGCGTCCTTGGTTGTTGAGTAGTACATGGCTTCCACATTATTAATGTCCATACCTTTCGCTATGGAAGCATTAACATCGACTGGTATCGAAAGGATCACATCCTTCTTAAAATTTCCTTCGACTTTTTTACCCTTGTTATCGAAGAGTTCAATGGAGTAACCATAATCGGCCGGTTTTTCATCCGCACTCTTGGAAAGACCCTTGGCGGTCGGTGTGATCACAATCCTGACTTCTGTGACAGTGGAATCAACATTAGCGGCACCTCCGGGAATGGTCAGTTCCGTTCCGTCTGGTAGCTGCGTAACAAAATCCTTTGTGGGATCAAAAGTCACACTGGTTCCATCAGGGATTTCAAAATCAGGAGCAGTAAGGTTGAGGGAAAGTCCGCCTTTGGATGCAGCAGACTTGAGGTTCACATCCACTTCATAATCAGTTGAAAAGTATGTTTCGGAACCATTCGCATCAATTTCTGCATACTCTGCACCCACATGCCAAACCGCGCCATTTGGCACCAACAGCGAATAACTACCATTTGCATCTGTTTCCACATAGGCTTCACGACCATCATCTGACCAGGCATACACAATTGCATCCTCTACGGCATTTCCATTGGGGTCTAAAATCGTACCGGCAATGAAGTTCTCCGTACTTGGTTTCGTAATAGTTAGGTTCAGATCGCTTACACTTCCAGAGGATAGGTTCGCCTTAACCACCAAAGAATCGAGGTATCCTTGTTCACGAAGTTCCTGCGAAAGGATCGCTCCCACTTCATATCTTCCACCCGGAAGAACAGGTATGGTAAAGGTTCCATTCTCGTCGGTTTCCACCTCGTTCCAGTGCTCCTTGAGGTTTCCGCGGCCTTCACGATAGGCCCAGACATACAGAGAGGACTCTTTCACCGCAGAACTGTTTGATTCGTAGACCACTTTACCGGCAATCGAGGCAGAAGCGGTTGCCAGAGTAAAGTCTTGAACAAGTGTTGCACTCTGTCTGGCACGAACAACCACCGGCTCCGATGGATATCGGGGAATCTTCCGGTCCGATGCATCCGATTCAATATAGTAGTCCAAAGCCCAGTTTCCAGCTGCAAGGATCATTTCGTAGGTTCCATTATCTTCAATTGCAGTGGACTGCCAACCGTCTCCATCCACACGGATTGCATAGACTTCCCCCGTCAATCCAGTGACCGCCTGTCCGCTTAACTTAAAGCTTCCCTTAACTGTCGAATCATTTTGTAAAAGATTAAAGGATGCCTGAGTTACTACAGTACCATTACTATCCTTAAGCACAGTGGCACCATCAACAACTTCGACCTTGTAGTACTTCTCACCAGCGTAGCCGTAAGTAGAACCAGGTGGCATCCATAGACCCACCATGTATTCGCCAGGTAAACCTGGGAAGGTAAAAGTACCTTTCGAAGTCAATGGTACTTCGGCCAGTATATCGGTGTATTCTTCATCATTGGATGTAAATTCACGGGCATATACCCAAGAGTTCAAGTCGGAAACAGGGCCTCCATTGGGTCCATATACCACTCCGCTAACCGTGGCTGCGGCTGCCTGAACATACAGATCAAGGGTCTTTGTGGTGTCATTATCCTTAATTCGTAAACGCTTCGGTGGCGTCACAAAATAAGGGGGCAAGCTGCCATCCTCATTCGCGGGTAAATCATATCCAACTTCCCAACGACCCGGTGACACGGCCAAGGAGTATTCACCATTAATATTCGTGGTGTCAGATACCCAGCCCCCCTGGTCACTCCATCCCCAAACATGAACATTGGGAAGTGCCGTACCAGTTGTTGTTTTGACAACTCCTGTAAGCGTCTTGTTGCGACTGGTTAAATCGAGGTCTCCAACATTAACCGAGTTCTTGCCCACACGAACCATCTTAATCGCCGGACTTCCATACCCTTGCAAAGCCGGATCAATCCATAGAGACAATTCATACTCTCCAGGCTGCAGCGGTATCTCAAAACTTCCGTCTGACTCTGGCTGTCCCCAGTTACCCCTACCCTCTGGGTCAAAAGCATCGATATAAACATAGGTCGAAAGATCAGATGCCGACACACCGGTTGGTAAATTAATACTTCCAATAATCTTGCCTCCACCCATGCGGGAAACCGTGA
>PATX01000017.1 GCA_002713685.1 Opitutia bacterium
CCATTTTAGATTCATCGCATCCGAATAATTGTGCTGGTGGTAAAGGTTAGAAAATTATTGGGACAGAGAAACCTCAAAACCCTTATTATCTGAGTTCCCATACCTTCCTTCATCTCGGCCAATCTTGAGTTGATTTCCATTCACAGTGACATCTCCATCCCAGCGATCTCCCAGAGGGATGGTCGTGATCAAATGCAAAACCTCTCTTCCCTCCTCTGTCCCCAGCTTCCCGTCTTCGATTTCATATTTCGATTCTATCCTCAGTCTGCATAAAAAAAGTGAAACAAAAGTAGCTGAACCGCTTGTATTCTCAATGGTTTCGAGAACATGTATACCCGTATCACTTTTACCATGATAAACATAACCAAACCTCAAATGCTCACCCCTTCTGCATGAGTAGTAAACAAATTCATGCCCGTCATTGAATGTCTTTTTTTCAATCTCCTCGTAATATCGATTACTCCCTTCCCACCCGGAGACTGACAGCGAGAGCATTTGCTGATCAGTATCACTTAACCAGGGCATAAGTTCCCAAACCATCTTGGGGTGTACATATGGTTTATCATTAAATGAGTAAGACAAAGAACCTGTCTTGGCAATGACTGCAGATTTTTTTTCGAGATGCATGCAGGATCCACCCAGTAAAAAGAGGCCTGCAAAACCCTTAGCTAAAAAAACTCTTCTATGCTTAAACATTGATGAACAGTGATTCAGCCATCATCTTTATTATTCTCTAATTCTAAGGTCGAATCTATATGGTTTTCCAGTTCCATGATTGCGTTCTTTTCACTCTCTATCGCATTATTCATACGATCCAAAAACCTTCCCTCGAGTAAGTCTTGAGCGATGTCGATCAATTCAGAATGCTGACTCCTCTGCTTTTCCCTTTTCTCTCTCCATATTGCAGTTCTAACTTCCACCCTATCGGAAGGGCGAGGAGGACGGCCTTTCCCATCATTCGTTATTGGCTGATATTCTTTTTTGCCATTTTCATTACTCGCTGCTCTTTCATTTGCCATATACCTGGAAAATTCATCGCTATAACCTGTCACAATCGGCCTGAATTTTTTATGAAATCCCTCCAACTGTTCGGCATCGTACCTGTCTCTTATGCAGCCACCGTTTATTTTCTTAATCTCGTTCTGATACCATCCCTCCTCCGTATCTTCCCATTTTACTTTTCCACTTGGATAGATGTATTTCTCCTCTTCATTATTTTTGGCTTTTTCGTTGGCATGTGCTGCTGCCTGCATCGCCTGTTCTGCCAGAGAAGGAGCAGGCTTCACATGTCTCAATTGTCCTGCTTGGTTTTTTAATTCTGCCATCCCCGGCACTCGTTCGATCTCATCCCTATTCATTTAATGTTTCCTTTTATTCGCTACTCAGATTGCTTTCAGTGGTTTGCAATCTCTTTACCTACAATTTTAAAATTCTTCCCGATTGGCAGCCCTTCATACAGTCCACCCAGACTTGGTTTTTTCGTCCAATTTTTTCATTAATTTCGAAAGTACTTTCTCAAGAGTTTTAATTTCACTCAACAGATTAGATTCCATTTCCCTCATTGTATTTTCAAACTCCTCTGGTCTATTCTTCCACATCTTCCAGAGCGTTAGATCTGTACTCTTTTTTAACTTTTTTTCTTCACAACTTATTTTTTTTATATCTGCCAAAAGACTATCCAAAGTCATTAGCAATTCCTTTTCTTGATCACAGGCGGATTTCATAGGATTATCACAATTTTGATCCAATGTCTTACTTTCGGGAGATTTAAAATTTTTTTCTACCTCCCTTAAAAATTTTCCCGGATCTCTTGCTATTGCTTCCAGTGCCTCAAGGTTCCCCTCTTTTTTGGCTTGGTTTACCGTTACCATCATTTCCTCATATGCTTTCTTATCCTTTTCCTTATTCATGTGCTTATCCGGGTGAAAAATTTTCACCAACTCCATCCACACTTTTTTAAGACGCGATTTTTTCTTTTTTGGATTTTCATTATCCCTGAACTCCCTGTCTTTTTTTATCTTTTCAAATACTTCACTGTACTCTCGATGGATATTTTCTTCTGTTTGACGCCAGATCTTATCGTCCTCTTCCCGCATATCCATCACTGGGCTCGCCAGACGCTTTCTTAAAAAGTTAACTTTATTGATTAACAATTCCTTTTTCTTTTCAATTTCCCCCACCCTTTCGGTAACTGATTCGAGTACTTCGCGAACATTACTCCGTAATTCAAATACCTCCACCATCAGGTTGGTTAAGTGTTCTCTCGCTTCTCTGATCTTTTTTTTCAGCTTCTCTATCTTTTCTCCTCTTCTTAGAAAGCCGGGTAGAAACTTTTTTAATTCCATACCCTCTTATCGGAAATGGAACTCAAAATCTTACATTACAGAAAAAATTTTCTTCTCCAATATTCAACTTAATGAGGAGGATGGAATATTTCTCTTACGACTACGCTCAATATTATAAAAAAATTTCGATAGAGTATCGAAAATATACATTATGCCCTTAAATTAAGATTTAGCTTCGGCAATTGCTACGAAAATTAAGACAACTTCAATTGATACAAGAAGTACTCTATTCTACGCTTTGTCTGCATTTCTTTTTATTTGTTTGATAAATCTATTTATCAATTATTCAGTGCACATTGTGTGCTTATCCCTATTTACTTCTTCTTACGATTGTTTCGAACATCTTGAAGCAATGCTTCTTCCCTTGAATTAGATAGAGGGACTGGGAAAGAACCTTCATCTATTTCTCCGGCAATCGAGGCAAGCATACCAATCCAACTATTTCGTAATTCCGAATCTATAATGGATTTAAATTCATCACCCTCATCCCCTGTGCTCTGTGTATACTCTGCAAGTTTCTTCTCGCTAGTTTCTTGCACAAGTTTATTCGAGCCAAATGCTACATCTCCTTTAATAATTGAGTGAACCCTAGCCAATTTGGTTTCTTTGTTGTCCCACTTGCTCGAATTAAATTCCATCGCATGCATACTTTCTTTTGCAGCCACGAGTTCCGTAAAAGTTTTATCTACAATTTCTCTTAGCAAAAATGGTTTGATTCCTAGTCGCAAAAACAATGATTCAGGAGGTTTTGTGGGTACTTTATGCCCACTAAAACCATAGTCCAAACTAACAACAATCCAATTTGCCAAGATTACTACATCAATCATATCATTGTAGTCCTTACTTGGTACTTTTTGTCGGGCTTCGGGGTTTGGCTCATGATGCCACCTAATAACGCCTTCCACTAAAGAAGAAAGACCCCAGTTTTTACAAATCAAGTAACCCAAATAATCATGCCGAGGGGATTGATTAATTAATTCTGCTTGGAAAAAGTTGATATTCTTATCAACTGCTAATCTAGCATCATTGACCATACTATCTGAACTATTAGCTTCATCCAACTTATAACGAGCAACCTTGCCGATATCATGTAGTAAGCCACAACTGTATGCTTCCTCGTCCCAAGTTTTCCCTAAAACTCGAGCTATATTTCGACTAGCCCACCCGACACCCATACTGTGTTGCCAAAGATCACTAAGATCAAAATCTTGTGATTCTTTTCCATAATCAAATATTTTAAATACAGATGAACTAAGAACTATATTTTTTATACTTTCAAAACCAAGTGATCCAACTGCCTCATTAACTGAAGATACTCTTTCGCGGTTTCCTCTATAAAAACTCGTATTAGCAACTCGAAGAATTTTCATGGTCATCGACTGATCAGATGCCATTACATCCTCAACACAAAAACTCGAGGAACTAGGATTATCTAAAATCTTTGTCAATTCATTCACGACGTTTGGCAAAGTAGGCAATTCACGCTGAATTTGATTTATCAAAATATTATAATCTATCGTCATTGCTTAAAGTTATTTCATTTACCGTTGATGTTGTTAGAATGTATCGAAATTTGTTAATAAATTCTTACAAATTAAAAAAAATTAGGGACCCAAATTTTCATGATTAAATGGATTTTCAAATCTCTTTGCATTTAGACATTTTTCAAGTTTAACCAAGGAACGGTGTATAGTTATCCCAATACTCTTTTCATTAGGAAGCTTATTTTTTTTTGCAATCTCCCGATGACAATCGCCGAAAATATAATATGAATGTATGAAATTTTTTTCTTTTTCATTCAAAGTTTCATTCCTGCAATCATCCACTGCACTTACATAATCAAACAATTTGTAATAATCAAANTTTTCTAATCTAGAGGCAACCAACTCCAACCGGGTAATACCTTTCTCACCAATTTTTTCGTTTAAACTAAGAACACCGCCAGAACCACGCTTTTCAGAGTTCACAAACCGTAAAAAATCAACTCCTTTGTTATAAGCGACAACACCCGTGAACCGTTTTAAATCTTTGAATGTTTTATCTTTAAATTTGAATTTACTATTTATTATTTCCGCAACTGATTCTTGAGCAACATCTTCCGCATCATCAAAGCTTAAACCTAATTTCCATCTCAAGGTAGCAAAAGCCACATTGAACAAAATAGGAAAGGCTTTTCTCCACTCAGCCTCATCTCCATCCCCGAGCTTACTCATGTTCATTAAGTCAATACTCAAGAAGGATTATCTTCTAAGTCGAGAATAATCAATTAACTACAAATCAGTAGCTTCGACCGTCTTTGTCTTCGTAAAAGTTAAGAAAGGCTTTGTGAACCACCCTATATCCTCCAGGTGTGGGATAATCTCCGGTAAAGTACCAATCTCCTGAGTGGTCAGGCAGTGCCTCATGAAGGTTTTCAATGCTTTGATAAACGACCTCTACTTCAGTGGTGCCATTAAGACAATCAGGCTTAACGAGTTGAGCAACCTTGGCTGAAATTTCTAAAGAAGTGAAATTTTCGTATACCCGTTTTACATGGTTTTCAAGCTTTGGCTGTGGATCTTTCAATGCCTCTCGGCACTTAATTGCTACCTCCGCGAGAAGTCCATCATAACCACGCTCTTTGATCAGTGCGACGGCAGCCTGAAAAGCAATGAATTTACCGAGCTCAGACATATCAATTCCATAACAGTCAGGATATCTAATCTGTGGAGCAGTCGATGCGATCAGCAACTTTGTAGGCTTGGAGCGTCCAAGAATTTGCAAAATACTACGCTTAAGAGTGGTTCCACGCACAATCGAATCATCAATACAGACAAGTGCATCCTCTCTGGCCCGGATCACTCCGTAGGTAATGTCATAGACATGGGAGACCAACTGAGCACGCCCGGATTCCTGGCTGATAAAAGTGCGTAACTTAATGTCTTTGTTCGCAATCTTTTCGCCCTTCGGCCAATTATCCATAACCAATTCATCAATTAATTCATCGGTGAGCTCGCCCGCTTTATTTGCATCGAGAAGTTTCTGTTTTACTTCTGCACGTCGAACCAGCCTAAGCTGCTCCATGAAACCGTAGTAAGCACTCTCAGCTGTATTAGGAACATAACTGAATACACTTTTCGAAAAATCTTTTCCCACAACCTCCAACACCTGAGGAACCAGCAAGGCTCCAAGTGTTTTTCTCTCCGCATAGATATCAGGGTCATTACCACGGGAAAAATAAATTCGTTCAAAAGAACAAGATGTTCTTCTTGCCGGATCCTCTGCAAATCGCTCCTTTATAACTTCTCCATTGGATCGAATTACCAAAATCGATCCGGGATCAATTTCAGAAACCTCATCCATTTTCTTTTCGAAAACAGTCATCAGGGGAGCTCTTTCCGATGCGACAGCTACAACTTCATCATCCTCAAAATAAAAGCCAGGCCTGATCCCTAGAGGATCTCTCATGGCAAAGGCATCGCCATTACCCGCGATACCCGCAAGAGCATAGCCTCCATCCCAATGAATGGATGCTTTTCGAAAAACTTCCGGTAAATCGATACGATCACCAATCCATTGGGCATGTTCCTGACCGGATACATCTTCACTCTCCACCTCTTTGGCCAATCGATCATTCATGGCATCAAGATGATAACCTGCTTCTTCCAATATGGCTTGTGTATCAGTATCAAAGACCGGATGTTGACCCCGATCAACCAACTTGGAGTTTAATTCTTCAACATTGGTCAAATTGAAATTACCCGCGATCATAAGATTTTTGCCAGGCCAATTGCTTTTCCTAAAATAAGGATGGCAGGTAGTGGATCCATAGGCACCGGATGTTCCATATCGCAAGTGTCCGAGAAGTAACTCTCCCCCGTATTCAAAATGTTTCTTAATGGTTTCAGGAAACTCCGGAAAAGCCACGCCCTTCTTAATTAGTTTACTAAGAGTCTTGTTTTGCTGATCAAAAATTTTAGCAAGAGCTTTACTACTGGTACTGCGCTCACGAAACATAAAAGCCTCACCGGCTTCCACATTTAACTTCATTGAACCAATTCCTGCACCATCCTGTCCGCGGTTATGCTGTTTCTCCATTAAAAGAAACAATTGATTAAATCCCCAAAGGGGTGTGCCGTATTTTTCGGCGTAGTAATCGAGTGGTTTTTTTAATCGAATTAGTGCGATACCGCAGAAATGTCCGATTTCATCACTCATCTACTAACTCTTGGAAGACTCCATATGTTGAGGAATGGCATTTTCCCAGACCGAATGTAAATCATCAACTTTTGCACAAAGGACTTCTTCCAAACCAAAATTCACTTTCAAGATTCCGGTTTCATCTGTCGTACCCAATGAATCAATCTGTACCCCGGCACTCTGGGCATTGGTTATTAAATCCTGAGAATCAGATGGATTCACCGCAACAATCACCCGCCCCTGACTCTCACCAAAAAGAGTAGCATCCAATCGCTCAGCTTCAGGAATGGAAAGCGAAAGACCGAGTTTATTACCCCCAAACAACATTTCAGCTAGACAAACCATGAAACCACCCTCGGATAAGTCGTGAGCTGCTTTAATCTTTCCGGATTCAATCTGGGAGATAAGTAACTCCTGCAACTTCATCTCGTTTTCTAAATTTATCTCGGGAACCGACCCTTCTTTTTTTCCATACTCAGTTTGCAGGTAATAACTTCCTCCCAACTCATTAGACCATCCACCTAGCAAAAGAAGCTCTAATCCAGCTTCCTGCACCTGACTTCTTGTTACCTGGTCCTGATGATCGATCAATCCAACCATCGAAACTACGGGTGTTGGATCAATTGAGCCCTCTCCGTGTTCATTATACAGGCTGACATTCCCTCCAACCACAGGCACATCAAAAAAGGTGCAGGCATCTGCAAGACCTTTAACGCATTCCTTGAGCATGAAGTACGCCTCCGGCTTGTTCGGGTTACCGAAGTTAAGATTATCGGTGACCGCCAAGGCTTTTGCTCCCGAACAAGCCAGGTTACGCATACATTCTACAAAGGCGATTTGCGCACCTTTGTAAGGATCGAGATGGCAGAATCGATTATTACAATCATTGGCAATGGCCAAGTACTTNTCGATTCCTGCAATACTCAATCTTACCACACCCGCATCGCTTCCGGGTTCAACCTTACAACCCGACATGACCATATGATCATATTGCTGCCAGACCCAACGCTTNGACGCGATGGTTGGATGANTCAGTAAATTTTTCAGTGAACTCTCAACTTGATTGGACGAAATATCCAGGATCTGTGAAGGCGACCAATCCCTGGCAGCCNCAACATGAAGAGGCTCAGATGCAGGCTGGTCATAAACGGGAGCCTCGTCAGTGAGAGATTTTGCAGGCAGGTCTGCAACCACCACTCCTTTGTGACGAACGACCATTCGATCTCCCTCTTTTACCTCTCCAATGTGAGCAGCATACAAGTCCCATTTCTCAAAGACTTCCTCCAACTCTTTTTCTCGTCCCTTTTNTACGATAACCAACATTCTTTCCTGACTCTCAGAAAGCATGATTTCATACGAATTCATTCCCGTTTCTCTTTGAGGAACCAAATCTAAATCAATTTCTATACCGGCATCCCCTCTGGATGCGGTTTCACAGGTTGAACAGGTAAGACCCGCTGCACCCATATCCTGAATTCCGACAACCAATCCCGGAATGGCCATCATTTCCAGGCAAGCTTCTAAAAGTAGCTTTTCCATAAAAGGATCCCCTTTTTGTACGGCAGGGCGATCCTCAGCACTCTCTTCAGTCAGCTCACGGGAGGCAAAGCTCGCACCACCCAAGCCGTCTCTTCCTGTGCCTGGACCAACATAGTAAACGGGGTTCCCTACACCCGTGGCAGCCCCTTTCTGTATATCTTCGTGTCGAAGGATACCGGCACACAATGCATTAACCAATGGATTTCCCTCGTAACAATCATCGAAGTAAACATCACCGCCCATATTGGGTATTCCCAGGCAATTACCGTAATGAGAAATCCCGCTGACTACACCACGAAAAAGTCTTTTGACATGAGGGTCGTTGATGTTCCCAAATCGTAGGGAATTGGTAAGCAAAATTGGGCGTGCACCCATCGTGAAAATATCTCGCACTATCCCCCCTACTCCTGTGGCCGCCCCTTCGAAAGGTTCAATGGCACTAGGATGATTATGGGATTCAATCTTGAAAGCTACACCCCATCCATCTCCAACATCAATAACTCCCGCATTTTCTTCACCCGCTTTNACAAGGACCTGACCAATCGCCTCCTTATCTTTCTTTTCGGTGGGGAAAAGACGAAGAAGCTTACGGGTGTTTTTATAGGCACAGTGTTCGGACCACATTACGGAAAAGATACCCAATTCCGTAAGATTAGGTTTACGACCGAGTATCTCAAGAATTTGCTTATACTCTTCAGGAAGAATACCGTGCTGATCAATTAGTTCCTGAGTTATTTCAACATTAAGGACAGGATCCGGATTTGGTGGTAGCGGTGTGGAGGAAGTCTGACTCATGAAACAGAAACCTCACATGGACGGGATTGCATAAGTGGTTCGAGAAATGCCTTCAGAACAGGTAAACCGTCCAAGCAGGGATGGTGGGAGCCTACTGCTCTTTCCGGGTGAGGCATCATTCCGTAAACATTGCCCTTACAATTACGAATACCGGCAATGTCATTCATCGAACCGTTAGGGTTTCCATCATAACGAAATAAAATCTGATCATTTTCTTCTAAAGTAGAAAGAACGGTTTCATCAGCCCGATAATTCCCTTCTCCATGAGCAATAGGCAAAGTAATTGATTCACCTAAAGTGCCAGGATTAAAACGCTCATTGGATTCCTCGATTACAAGTGACTGATTGAGGCATCGAAAATCCAAGCAGTCATTCCGGATTAAAGCCCCTGGAAGTAAACCGGACTCGCATAGAATCTGAAACCCGTTGCAGATGCCAAGAACCTGACCTCCTTTTGCGGCAAATTCCTTTAAATCCTGCATAATCGGAGAAAAGCGGGCAATGGCACCACATCTTAAATAATCACCAAATGAAAAACCTCCGGGTACGATCACTGCCTCAGTCTCAGCGGGCAATTGATCTTTGTGCCAAACTCTTTGAGCAGGAATGCCCAACACATCCTTAACTGCATGTTCCGAGTCCCAGTCACAATTGGAACCTGGGAACTGTAAAATGGAAACCCTCATGACTTAGCCTCCTCATCTTCAAAAACTTCTTCCACTACCGGATTCGTGAGGATTCCTAAACCATCAATCTCGACGGTTACTTCATCTCCCGGGACTAAATACCTCTTCGGGTTCCTAGCCTCACCAACCCCGGAAGGGGTCCCTGTAAGAATGAGGGTTCCGGGCAGCAAGGTGGTGCTTCCACTCAGGAAGGAAATAAGGGTAGGCACATCGAAAATCATATCATCCGTTCCAGATTCCTGCATTTTTTCCTCATTGACGAAGGAACGGATAGTCAATTTGGAGGGGTCTGGGATTTCATCCGCTGTGGCTAAACAAGGGCCCACTGGGCAAAAAGTATCAAAAGTCTTACCTCTNCAGAATTGCCCTCCGCCTTTTTCTTTTTGCCAATCGCGTGCACTTACATCATTGGCACAGACATAGCCCAGAACATAGGATAAGGCTTCCTCTGGCTTNACATTTTTGCAGGGACGGCCGATCACTACCCCGAGCTCAGCTTCATAATCAACCTTGTCGCTCCGTAGATAACGGGGAAGCACAATCGGGTCGCCCGGGTTTTGGGCGGCGGTGGGTGCTTTCATGAAAACCATAGGGTATTTTGGTATTTCCAATCCCGTTTCCTCCGCGTGAGCCCGGTAATTCAAACCAATCGCATAAATACAACGAAAATCAATTGGCGTAAGAAATTGAAANGGGGTGATCCGTTGATCCGTTGCTTCAAACTCTCCGTCGCCCTTTTGTAAAATTAGAAAGGTATTACCTCCCTCATCAAAACGGCCGAACCCCATCTTGCCGGCCTGGTCAAGATATCGAAAAATCCTCACCCTTCTTCTATCTCGTAACGATAGTCCTCAATGACCGGATTACTCAGCAACCCGTCGCATAGCTTGTCCAGTTTCTCCCTTGATTCAGGACTGTCTGAACCTCCCATCTTGAAGGTGATAGTTTTGCCCACGCGAACACCCTCCACTGATTCGTGGCCGAGACTTTTCATCGCATGCTCGACCGCCGCTCCTTGTGGATCCAAGACCGTATTCTTGGGTGATACAAAAACAGTTACCTTCACTGCTAACTTTGAAACGATTCATTCGCCTTTCTTTCAACCTTATTTTGCGCACGTTGGAAAAAACTTTGCGAATTACCTTCAATCCTGTGCCAAAGGATGAAAATTTGCATGTTCGTCGAGTAATCTTTCCGAACCAACATGTGTATAAATTTGAGTCGTCCCTATATCCGCATGACCAAGCATTTCCTGTACTGAACGAACATCTGCCCCNCCCATGAGCAAATGAGTTGCAAAAGAATGTCTTAACCCATGTGGACTGACTTTTTTTTCAATTCCAGCCTTTTTTGCATACCTTTTGACAAGAACCCAAACCATTTTTCTGGAAATGGCTTTTCCCCGCATACTCAGAAAAAGTTCTCCCCCTGTTCCTTCCTTAGTCAAAAAGGGTCGTCCACCATGCAAATAATTTCTAACCGCTTCAGTTGCATAGCGTCCGACCGGTACAACTCTTTCCTTGGCACCCTTTCCAAATACACGTGCAAACCCTTCATCCGGATCAAACGCATTTACGGGAATCATACAAATTTCGGAAACCCGCAAACCGCTTCCATACATCAATTCCAGCAAAGCCCTGTCCCTTTTACCCANAGGGGTGCTTAGATCCGGAGCATCTAGTATTTTTTCGATCTCAGGAATGGTCAGACAATGAGGCAAGGTTCGTCTTTTTTTGGGATTCCCCAAAAGTTCCGTATGGTTCTCTCCCAACTCACCCTCTGCCACAAAATAACGGATCATCATGCGAAGAGCAGAGAGTTTTCTTGCCAAGCTAGCCACCGCATATTGACAATCAGTCAAAGAAGATATCCAGGCAGAATAATCATCAAGCTTGGCCTCCTTCCAATGAGAAACTTTTCGGTCATGTAAAAAAAGGGCACACTGAGTCAAATCAGTCTCATAGGAAGTAATTGTATTTGCGGAAAGCCCTTTCTCCAATTGCACCCACGCAAGAAAACCATTGATCCATGCCTCAAAGGCTGGAGGTGCCACTAGGCGTACAGATTCATGAACCTCTTCCTCTATTTTGCCCATTCGACTGGCTTACAATTGGGGAGGTTCCACCGGTTTTATGTTTCCGGCAAAAAGTTTCCTGTAAATTCGATTGATTGGCGTTTTTAAACGGCTCACCATAAACTTTTCCTTACGCAAAGCTCCATACCCATAACGATAACTTGCAGCCAATCGAGGGTATGAAAACAAAGCCTGACTTTCCAGCATCTGCTTAAGCCTTTGCAAATAAAGCATACCAACCTCCACATTGGTCTCCCATTCGAATGCCTGTCGATAATGAAGTTTGGTTACATCGCTCCAGGCAGCCTCAGTTANTTGCATCATACCTTTTGCAACAGAGGACTCAGCATTTGCATCCAAACTGCTCTCCGCATGACAAATTGCATACACAAAAGTTGGCTCCAATTGATGCTTAGGTGCTTCAGTTCTGATCTTTTTCCATACCAGATCTTTGGAAATATAGTTCGCATCCTGATCAAAAAATCTACAACCACCCATCGATACACAAAGCCCGAAAATTAGGCATTGAAAAGTTATTTTAGCAAATATCTTACATCCAACCATCACCGATAAAAACTAATTGATAATTCTCACCTGAGGCAAGAGTCATTGCATACGGGCTAAGTCGAAGACGATGAGAAAAGAAAAGCTAAGATCAGGAAAAGTACAAATAGAACAGTCAAGCCCACCGGATAAATACCTAATCTCACCCTCCTTTTCATAATTTGATCATTTTTGGAACCCAGAGAACCGGAATAACCAAAGCCTCGAAGAGCGAAGGCTAGAGCGACCGCACAATTAATTTGTGCGCCCTTCGCAAATACACAGACCTTTTCAGTTAAACCAGCAACCAAAAGGGAATGAGCCTGGGTGTTTAGTCCATTCCAAAAAATCGACCCAAAATTTATAAAAATTCGACCTACTTTTCTATAGAGCCAATCGATGTCAAGATTAACTGATGGCGTATCTTTGGGGTATTTACCCCAAAGGTTCAGGAGGGTAAAAGTGAGAGCCGAAAAAAGCAGGATTTCCAACTGGGTAATCACATGGGTCCCATCATAAGGGTGATACCCCATAGCGCCGTTAGGAAGAAGGCTGTATAGCCATTGGGGGTTGCAACCGAGGAATACACAAAGAACGGCAGAAACTGCCATGGCTATCAACATATGAGGAGGAGCTTCTTTGGGTCGTAATCCCGAGTCTTTCGCAAAAAAAGCAAAGAAGGGAACTTTAATGCCAGCCTTNTGAAAAACTCCAGCAGAGGCAAAAAGTAGGCATATCCAGACTAAGGTATGACCATGCCGAGCTGCTTCCGTTATGATAATCGACTTGCTGATAAAACCGCTGAACAAAGGAAAAGCTGATATGGAGGCAGCTCCAATAATGCAAAACCCGGTTGTGAATGGCATCGACTTATAAAGCCCCCCTAAATGCGAAGCACGGACCTCTCCGGTTCTAAACATCACCGCTCCCATACTCATAAACAGAAGACCCTTATAGATCACATGAGTAAAGGCATGAGCAATGGCTCCATCAATTGCAAGTTTGCTGCCTATTCCAATAGCGACCACCATAAAACCAATTTGATTGATTTTGCTGTAGCAAAGCACACGCCTGAGGTCATTTTCGATTACAGCATAGAAAATCGGAAAGACAGCCATAACTGCTCCCACTGGAATCAGGATCTCAGCTCCCGGAAAAAGCCTGACCAGCATACAAACCGCACATTTTGTGGTAAAAGCACAAAGCCAAACCGGACCGGTATGAGTCGCTTCGGCATAACCGTCTTTCAGCCAAACATGTAAACCGGGAAACGCCGCCTTGATCCCAATGGCCAACAAGATGAATTGAGCACCTAGATCACCACTTTCCAAGGCATCCGTCAAAGAATTCAAAGCCAGGGCACTTGCCCCCTCTCCGTGGTATCGAAGAAGAATGCCAAATAACAAAAGCAATCCCGAAGAGATATGAAAAAACAGATAGCGGAAACCGGAATCCTCAGCAGTTTTCGTCTTTCGCCCCCATATCTGAAAAACGGATGTGATCGCCAGTCCTTCCCACCATAAGAAAAGAGATAACATATCACCGGCAAAGGCAACACCCACAGCTGAAGCAGCATAGAATAAAGCCATAGAGACCTGCCATGGATCCCTGACATGAAAAGAATAAATTCCGGCCACCAAAGCGGCGATATGGAAAAGGTACCCAAAAACCTTGGCTTGCTGGTCGACAGATGCGGCCACCATTTCATACCCAAAAAGGTTGTAGGAAGATACACCCCCCAATTCCATTCCATAAAGATGAAACAAACCAAAAAGAGGAGCCANNACNAGNACAANNGAAGCAAATCTTCCTCGCANAAANATAGTNGCCAATCCNCCAAGAAGCAAAGCAGTGGCTGGATGCGTTCCAAGTTCGTAGGTTGCTGCGAGGGTGCTCATACTTATTTTCGCTCCCAATAATCCTCTTCCCGCATGAGGACTTTATTTCCANTCAATGAACGGATCATTTTAGATAAATAAACTACGGACATACCTACAATAAAACCAAAAACTCCATAAAATGCNGGTAGAGTCTCAAACGAATGCAATGGTTGCTCTTCATCAAAGGCGGCGTGCTTGTGCCAACCAAAACTGAAAATGAAATCGGCCAAAATTATCAACCCACATAAGTAATAAAACCAATGAATCAGTCTTCTCTTGTTGGCAGGATCATCCAGCCAACCCTGATTTTCAAGTTTCTCTTTGGAATTAGAATCTTTGCTCATGGTTGATAAATTTAAGGAGTTAGCCCTGCAAGTTTAAGTAAAGCATCTGACCAAAAGAAAAGAGCAAAACATCCCAGTGCAGTGAAAGCCAAAGGCACGACACAAGGCCAGGGTGCTTCCTTGATTGACTGCTCTTCTTCCTCGGTATCNCCGGACCGGAAAAACGCCGTAACCGCNACCGGTAATAAATAAAAAACATTCAGNAAAGAACTGATCANTAAAACAGCCACGACCCACATGNCATCCCGATCCAAGGCACCCAATGCTAAGTACCATTTACTGACGAACCCACCCAAGGGGGGTAAGCCAATCACACTCAGTGAACCGATCATAAAAGCACCCATCGTGATCGGCATCCGACGACCAAGGCCCCGCAACTGACTAACATATTTCTTGCCAGTCGCCACAAAGATAGCACCGGCACAAAAAAACAATGTTATTTTTCCACATGCATGCATCGCAATATGCAGGACCGCCCCACCCTGCCCTCGATCTGTGGCAATTGACGCACCTAGAATAATATACCCGAGCTGACCAATTGTGGAAAACGCCAGTCTTCGTTTAAGGTTATCCTGAGAAAGAGCTATTAGCGAAGAGATAAGAATGGTTGCGGAAGCCAGAATCATGGTCCAGTCCTGTCCATTCATCTCGGTAAGCACATCAACCCCAAAGATATCCGCGTACACTCGGTATACACAAAATACCCCGACCTTCACCACAGCTACAGCATGGAGCAGGGCAGAAACGGGAGTGGGTGCAACCATCGCTCCGGGCAACCATGAGTGAAATGGCATCAGACCCGCCTTGGCAAAACCGAAGGTAAAAAGAAGAAGCAGCACAAATTGAGTCGTCTCGCTAAAATAGCCAATCTTTCCGGTATCAGCCAGAAAATCCATGGTCATCTGTCCGCCATCCAGCCAAATGTAACACCAACTCAGTGCAGGTAGAAGTAAGCAAAGAGATGTAAACAAAAGGTATCCAAGATAGGTACGTCCACCAGTTCTCGCCTCCTTATCCTGCATATGAGTAACCAAAGGAAAAGTGGATACTGAGAGCATTTCGTAAAAGAAATAAATGGTCAGCAGGTTTGCGGAAAAAGCAACCCCCATGGTAGCCGATAGTGAAAGTGCAAAAAAGGAGTAGAACCGAGTCTGGGCATGCTCATGTAGACCCCGCATGTATCCAATGGAATAAAGGGTTGTGGCGATCCAGAGGATAGAAGCGACTAGGGCAAATAAAAGCCCGGGCCCATCCACCCGCAAAAGCATCGGAACATTGGAAAAAATCTGCCAAATATGAAATTCAATTATGCTTCCACCCAAAATGATAGGTAGCATCGAAAGAACAACTGCCGCCTGCACGGAAGCTGCCCCAAAGGTGATGAGTTCGCGAAGATTCGCTCGCTTCTCTCCTGCCAGCATGATGCCCAAAAGGCCAAACCAAGGGGCAACTAGGGCGATTAAGGGCCGAACATCTTCAACTATGATCGGCAGGCTCATTTGTATTCAACCCCCGTTGGTAAGTCGTAAGCCTGTAAGAAAGTCTCAATTTGATTCACCACTTCCTGGTTATAAATACCGATTACTATAACTGTAGCTGCAGCAACCAGTAAGGGGATTAACATAATCAAGGGTGCCTCATCAAAGCGGGTTTGCTCTCGACTTAGTCCTAAGTCTCCGTGCCCCTTCCCAAGGTTTTTACCGCTCTCATCGACGGCTAAATGGATTCTTTCTATCAAACGGAAAAATAAAATCACCATAACCATGGTCGAAAACATTAAAACCACGAGATATTCCCAACGACCTGAGACCATACCTCCAGTGATCAAATACCATTTACTGAAAAAACCACAAGTAGGGGGAAGCCCGATGATCGAAAAACCTCCCACGAAAAAACCAATCATGGTCAGAGGCATTTTGGAAAACAAACCACGAATCCCATCGAAATGGGTAGTCTTACACTTGTGTAATATAATACCCGCACCCAAAAATAAACACAAGGTCATGCATGCATCACTGATAATGTGGAAGATCGAACCGATCAGCCCGTAGTAGTTGTAGATCCAGACCCCACCGACCATATATCCCACTTCTGCTACAATCAGATAAGCAAGCATCCGTTTAATCTCTCTTTGAGAAAGGGCGAGAAATGCAGCACAAATAATTGCGATCACTACCAGCCACGGCATCCAACTTACCCAAATGGTCGATTCGAACGAAAATTCCACCCCAAATACCGTGAGAACCATCCGGATCATCACATAAATCATCACTTTAGTAACCAGGGGAGCAAGTAAACAGGAGGTTGTGGTTGGCGCATTGCAATACGCATTGGGAAGCCATGCATGAAAAGGAAAGAAGGCCATCTTAATCAGAATGCCCACTCCGATAAGCACAAAGGCGACCTGCATAGTTGCGGAGTCAGCGAGACCATTTGCTTCAATGACTTCACGAATACCCACCATGTTTAATGTTCCTGTTTTGATGTAGAGATACCCGACACCCAGGAGATAAAGGGATGCACCAATCGTACCCAGAATCAAATAATTGAATGTCGCCGCAGCAGCCCGGTTCGATCCAATAGCAATTAATCCATATCCGGTAAGAGCTGCCACTTCGATCAATACATACAAATTGAAGGCATCCCCAGTCAGGCAGATTCCGGCAAGACCGGTTATTTGCAGAAGCATTAGCGAATAGTAAATCGCCTCCTTATTAGGCGTCTCCTTCTCAACATGAATCTTGGAATAAACGGTTACGATCAAACCTACCCCCAATACGATGAGCGCAATCAGTGAAGCCAAAAGATCTGCCCGAAATTCAATGCCCACTCCACGCGGAAATAAATCAAGAGTCCATCCACCAAGCAGATATGAAATTTCATGATTGGGGGATGCCATTGCCTGGCACAATGTTTCCACACCGGCCCAAAAAGCTCCGGCCATGGACAACACGGATATGGGGTAAGCAAGCTTTATGTTAACATAACGAGACAACGCTACGAATACCGACCCAAAGAGCGGAAAGATAAAAATCCATGCGATAGCGTTTTCCATCAACTCTTGGGCTTTGGTTTCCCCTTGCCTGTGGTTTTCCTTGGGGAAGAACTTTGGGATTGAATCTTTTTCTTGGTTTTCGAGACGGAAAAATTCTTGGCTGTGGATTTATTTTTAGAAACAGAACTGGCAACGGCTTTAGCTTTCGCGCCCTGAGTTGAACTTCTTGCCCGACCCTTTGGTTTAGCTCCTGTGACAGGCGAAACACTTGTCCGCTCATCTGCACGTTCTAATTTTACAAGTAATTCGTCCTCCTCAACCGTTCCATATCCCTGATAAATTCGCTGCGTCAATGCCAAGGCAAGTCCCAGTGTCGCTACCCCCACGACAATGGCCGTAAGCATAAGCACATGAGGCAAGGGATTTGCATATCCCTTGACGGTTTCCGGCTTTAATTCAACGGGATGATAAGCATCCTGATTTCCTGCTGCATTTTTTTCTGTAGCTACCTTCGCATGACTGCCATGAGGATCATGTTCAGCCAAATAAATTGGAATCGTTGCATCTTTCTTAACCGCAATCGAAACATAAAACAAAATGATCGCAGTCTGGAAAATAGACATTCCAATTAGTTTTTTAACGAGGTTTCTCTTTGCGAGCATGGCCCACAGGCCAATCAAAAGCAAAACCACATAGATGCAGTAGTTTAACCGCTCTATGAATAACTCGCTGACCAGACCTCCTCCTTCCATCACTTTAAAAAAAAAAGCATTACAGCCCTTGCTTGAGACGGCCCTCCGAAGCCAAGTTCGCGTACAATACAAACATGATTGACGCGACGGTAAATCCCACACCAATCTCCACCCCGAGCATCGCATGGTATCGGGCCATTTCCCGGGAGACTGGCAATATTTTTTCCAGTTCTGCATAGTCGAGAAACTCTCCACCCAGCATCATTGAAAGCAGACCGATCCCACCATAAAGCACGATCCCCATTGCTGCCACGAACAGACACCTTTCGATGGGAAAACGAGACATCGCCTTTTCCAGGTCCCATGACAGGGCAATCAGGATAAAACTTGCACCCATGACGACTCCACCCTGGAATCCACCGCCCGGGCTTACATGACCATGTGCCAACACATAAAAGGCAAAAATCTGAAGAACGGGAACAATCAACCTTACCGTATTAGTGACAATCAGATCAGGTTCAGCCTCCACCTCATGATCTTTTCTTCTCGGGCGCCCCACCGAGGATCCCCGAAGAATTGCAATCACTGCCATGCCGGCAATGAACACCACAACTGTTTCAAACATGGTGTCAAATCCACGATAATCTGCCAGGACAGCCGTTACCATATTGGGGACTTCCGTATCCACTCCGGTATTGGCGATGAAATGACTAGAAACGGGTGATTTGGATGCCGGGGATTCAACATCTCCCCATTTTGGAAAATCCTGTCCTGCCCAAAGGAGCAATCCTCCTATGGCAATTACCGGAATGAGAGAAAAATACTTCATCAATCGTTTGATTTTCTCCTCAAATGAAAAATAGTCGCAACTAGGACCACGGTACTGATTCCAGCACCCACCGTCGCCTCCGTAAATGCAACATCCACAGCACCCATCTCTGCCCAAAGCAAACACATAAGAAAGCTATACACCCCAAAAATCACCGCCGAAACCAACAAATCGCGAACCCACAGAGAAGCCAGTGCCACCACCACCAAAAGCAACAATATAAAAGTGTTAAATATTTCAAGTCCCATTACTTCTTTGCAGTTTTACGATTGGCTTTTTTTAGGTCTTCCTCGGTCATCGGCATTTCATCATCCTCAAAAGCCGCTCTCATCAATGCATGCGAACTGGTAGGTGTGGTTAAATAAATGAATAAAACAACACCCAAAATCTTTATCAGCAAAAGCCAACTTCCGAGGGAAAAATCATCCATTGTCACCAAACCGAAACCACCAAGCATCAGCATAGTCGAAAGTGTATCCCCTTTACCCGCCGCATGCATACGGGTGTAAAAATCCGGAAATCGAAGCATCCCCACCGCAGAACCAAGAAAAAAGATCAGCCCAGAATTCCGCTTCCTGAACCCAAGGATTTCAACAAAAAA